>JBCCHN010000035.1:0-44645 GCA_039028695.1 Pseudomonadota bacterium | reverse complement strand
TCTTGCCAAACACGGCAGGCTCTTTCATTCTGATGCCTGTCTCCATCGCCGAAAGCTGGTATCGTGAGCGACATGCATTCACCAGAGCACCGTGACGCCGGGTTCAACGAACCGGAAGGACCACCCTATTCTATCGAACACCCGGAACTCTTCGAAGAGGTCGCGCGGAGACGCATCGCCGCCTACGTGATCGACCTCTTGGTATTAGGGCTTGTGTGGCTCGCCCTTTCCCTCGCCCTGGGGCTCTTAACCATCTTGTCCTTTGGTCTTTTGGCGCCCGCCAACCTATTCATCCTGGCGGCCTTACCGTTGATCTACAACACCGGGTTCGTCGGATTTCGAGGGGCCACACCGGGCATGCGCATTATGGATATTGAAGTCGTTACGCTAACCGGCGACCGACCGGACTACCTGCAGGCCTTTATCCTTATCGCTGTATTTTATTTAAGTGTTTCCCTTACTGCCTGGTTCATTTTGTTGATTGCTCTTTTTAATGATCGGCGACGCATGCTGCACGATGTTGCCGCCGGAACCATGGTGATCCGCAGCCGCTTGACTTAAGCGACTCGCTTTACGATCGGCGGACAGCTCAGGAGATACGCTCGTAGAATGCCCACCAAGACACCTATTCCGTCCGCTTCCCTATAAAATCGAACTCAGGCCTGGACGAACGGCGCTAAAGAGGGGAAGCTATCCCCCATGGGACCTAACAAATTTCTATTCGACGATTTAGAGGCTGCCCTCTCCCATCGACGCGTGCCGTCGCCTTACTACGTATTGGCGGAGACCCCATGCCCCTATCTTCCAGGGTATTGGGAACGCAAGGTGCTCACGGAAATTCGAGGACCCGACGCTGCCGAAACCTATAATCTTTTGTCCCGCGCCGGCTTTCGACGCAGTCACCATTTTGCTTATCGGCCGGCCTGCGACAATTGCACAGCCTGTCTGCCGGTTCGCATCCTGGCTCAGGATTTTAGGCCCAGTAAATCCATGAAACGGATTTTGGCCCGGAATCGAGACTTAGCCATTTCTGTCCGACCGGCCGAGCCAACCCGAGAACAGTTCGATGTATTTTCTCGTTACATCAAAAATCGCCACGACGACGGCGAGATGGCGGGCATGAACTTCAAAGACTATTGTGCCATGGTGGAGCAGAGTATTTTGCCCACTGAACTTGTGGAGTATAGGGACACCAACGATCGGCTAGTCGGCGCTTGCTTAGTCGATTGCCTAAGGGATGGTCCTTCCGCGGTTTATAGCTTTTTTGAACCAGACCAAAGCCAGCGCGGTCTTGGAACTCTTATGGTCCTCTGGCTTATTCAAAAGGCGCGCGATGAGGGCCGTCTTTATGTCTATCTGGGCTACTGGATCCAAGAAACCCCGAAAATGTCATATAAAATCCGTTTCCGCCCGGCCGAAGTGTTACGGCCGGAGGGCTGGGCACGAATCGACTCAGCTCCCGAACCGGTGAAATTTGACGGAGTTTTAGCCATCAAATAGCAGGCGCTATCCTTTCTCCCAAAGATTGCCATGGAGAAAAAAGCGCCCTATCCTCCTCGGCGTCAAAAACAAAAGAAGAGTCGGTTGATCTCCCGGCTTTTCCCAAGATTCAAACAACCGGCAAAACCAATGGGAGGAACCTAAGATGAAACGCCGCCAATTCCTATCAGCAGCGACAACCGCGGCCGTCGGGGCCGCTGCTGCGTCCAGTTTTCCGGCACCCGCCATTTCTCAAGGCCTTATGAAATGGCGTATGCAAACAACCTGGCCCAAGAACTTTCCGGGCCTGGGCACCGGTGCCAACAAGCTGGCGGAATTCATCGGCACCGCCTCCGGCGGCAAGTTGACGGTAGAGGTATTCGGCGGCGGCGAGATCGTGCCCCCCTTCGAGACCATGGACGCGGTCTCGGGCGGCACTATCGAGATGGGCCACGGCGCCCCTTACTATTGGAAGGGCAAGGTGCCCGCCAGCCAGTTTATCGCCTCGGTACCCTTTGGATTAAACGTCATCGAACAGAACGCCTGGCTGCGCTTCGGCGGCGGCCAGGAATTGGCCGACAAGGTCTATAAAGAATTGGGCTGCAAGTTCTTTGCCTCCGGCAACACCGGCGTTCAGGCCGGTGGCTGGTTTAACAAGGAAATCAACTCCTTGGAAGACTACAAGGGCCTGAAGATGCGCATCCCCGGTTTGGGCGGAGAAGTGGTCAAAGCAGCCGGCGGCGTTGTGGTCAACCTGCCGGGCGGTGAAATTCCGGGCGCTCTGCAATCCGGCCAAATCGACGCCACCGAATGGGTAGGTCCTTATAACGACCTCGCATTCGGCCTCTATAAGAGCGCCAAGTTCTACTACTATCCGGGCTGGCACGAACCGGCGACCCTGTTGGACAACTTCATCAACCTGCAGGCTTGGGAATCCCTAACGGACGATCTGAAGGCGATAGTGGCTACAGCCAATGCCTATGCCAACTCCTATGTGTTGGACGAGTACATCGCCAACAACGATACCTCCTTAAACACCCTGACCGAAAAGCACGGTGTGGTCCTGAAAAAGTTCCCGGATCCGGTGCTGGATGGACTGGGTGCCCTTTCCGGCCAGGTCATTGGCGATTTGGCCGCGGCGGACAGCCTCAGCGGCGAGGTCATGCAATCCATCGTGGACTTCCGCGACAAGACCATCGCCTACGCCAACTTCTCTGAACAGGCCTTTTACAATGCCCGTGCCCTACCTTTCAAATGGGTCGGATCCAAAGGCTAAGTATCGCAATCATGACACTCTAAAGACGGCGGCCCCAGTGGCCGCCGATTCTATTGCGGAACCTTAAAATAGCGCCCTGGGAAGCCAGGTCGCCAAGCCGGGGAAGCTGGCGATCAAGATTAAGCCAACAATCTGAATCACCACGAAAGGTAAGATACCCCGATAGATATCCATTGTGGTGACACTAGGCGGCGCCACGCCGCGCAGGTAAAAGAGAGCAAAGCCAAAGGGCGGCGTTAGAAACGATGTCTGCAAATTGACGGCGATCATCACGCCAAGCCAGATCGGGTCTAAGCCAAGGGTCAACAAAACCGGCCCGACAATGGGCACGACCACAAATACAATCTCAATAAAGTCGAGAAAAAAGCCCATCACGAACATGAGGGCCATGACCACCAGCATCGCCCCGAAGGGTCCGCCGGGCATATCTTCGAGCAGGCTGGTGACGATTTTTTCCCCGCCTAGTCCCCGGAAAACCAAGCTAAACACCGAAGCGCCCAGCAGGATGATAAAGACCATGGAGGAGATCTTGACGGTGGTCTGCATCACTTCGGTCAAAATACCGCTTTGGGCGACCCGACGCAGGGCGACAAATACCCCGACAAGCATGGCTAAAATGCAAAAACCCGCCAGTACCGCAGCCACCAAATCGCGCAACGGCACCGCATCACGCTGCATACGAAGGTCAAAGAACGTAACCAAAGGCACGAGGGCGACCAGGCAAATTCCCGCCGCGTAAACCGGTCCGCTATGGCTCTCGTCAACCGCACGGCCAGCCAGGAGAATGGCACCGATAGAGCCGATCGCCGCGGCCTCGGTCGGCGTCGCCGCCCCAATCAAGATGGAACCCAGCACCAAGATGATCAAACTGGCCGGCGGCACCAAAACCCAAAGAATTCGGGCACGCATTTCACCGGGCGGCCCCTCGAGGGGCGGCAGCGCCGGGCAAGCCTTGGGCCTGAAGATAGCCGTTAGGGCAATCCAGCCCATATAGAGCCCCACCAACATGATGCCCGGCAAAAAGGCCCCGGCAAAAAGATCGATGACCGAAACCGGATCCGGGGCAAAATTGCCCAAGGCTAGTTGAGCCTGGGTGTTGGCTCCCTGAAGGATATCGCCCAACAAGACCAGCACAATGGAGGGGGGAATAATTTGCCCCAAGGTTCCCGCGGCGCAGATGGTGCCGCAAGCGATTTTCGGATCGTATCCCGCTTTTAACATGGCCGGCAGAGACAGCAAGCCCATGGTCACCACGGTGGCTCCAACGATACCCGTAGAAGCCGCCAACAACATGCCGACAAAAACCACGGAGATGCCGAGTCCGCCCCGGGCTCGCCCGAAAAGGAGGCCCATGGTCTCCAGGAGCTGCTCGGCAATTTTCGAGCGCTCCAGCATCACTCCCATAAAGACGAATAAAGGGACAGCGACCAAAAGCTCGTTCACCATCACGCCGAAGTAACGTGATGCCAACCCACCCAGCAGACGAAGATCAAAGATGCCCAAAGCAAGCCCTAAAAAAGCAAAAGCCAAGGCGGTTCCGGCGAGCGTAAAGGCGACGGGGTACCCCAGCAGCAATACCACACAGGCCGTGCCGAACATGACTAAAGACAGAACTTCGCCGAGCAGCACGGGGTCCATAGGCTAGATCGTCTCCGTCTCTTCCGGTTCGGGAATAAACTCGGGGTGCCCGGTAAGAACCAATAAGCTCCGCGCCGCCAGGGATAAGCCTTGCAAGCCCAGCAAGAGACAAAAGGCTAAGATCACGGTTTTTAGGAGGAAAAGCCCCGGCAGACCACCCGCCTCACGAGACTCCTCAAAGCGGGACCAAGATTCGATGACATAGGGGGTCGCCTCGATGGTCACCACAAGAATCATGGGCATCAGCAAGAAAAAGGAGCCTAATAGATCCACCCAGGCCTTATAGCGGTGGCCCTTGGGCCGATAAAAAACATCGACCCTCACATGGGCATTGTGCAGCAGGGCATAGCCCGCCCCCACCATAAACACCACGCCATGCAGCCACACATAGGATTCCTGCAGCCAAACCCAGCCAATGGCGTAAACATAGCGTAGAATTACCACGACGAATGTTATCAAGACCATGGCCAAAGTCAGCCAAGCCACACAACGCCCGACCTTCTCGTTCAAGCGATCAACAGCATGGACAAAGGACACCAGCGCCGACATGACACCTCACTAAGACCGAAAAATCCGGTCAGGCCTTGGACCTAAAGTGAGCTAGGATAGGCTCGCAAAGGTCTGCTTGCCAGGAGAATGTGGGCGTCCCCTATTTCCCTGTTGCCCAGCAGGCTTAATCCCCGAACTTATTGGATCTGGGAAAGCCGTTGGGAGGCAGACGCCCCGCTTGCGCCCTTTTGCCGGTCCAAGCCGTCAGATCCGTCTCAACCCGACGGCGATTTGCGCCCGCCAGCCAACTCAGGCCTTCGGCAGCCTTATAAACCTTGGCATCGCTTAGTCCGCCGTCTTTGAATTTTTGCAGGATCACCCCGCGACCGCGGGTCATTTCCGGTACCTCGGACAGAGGAAAGACCAGTAGCTTCCGATTCTCACCCACAACCGCCATCATGTCTCCGTCCGCCGGCTTGCAAATGGCCGCCTCGTTACCCGCACCGATATTCAGCACCTGCTTGCCGTTTTTCGTTTGGGCCACGATCTCATCTTCCGGAACGATGAATCCCCGCCCATCCGCAGAAGCCACCAATAATCGCCGCCCTCCCTGATAGACGAACAGGCTGACAATGTCCTGATCGTTGGGCAGGTCAAACATCAAACGCAAGGGCTCGCCAAAACCACGTCCGCCGGGCAGGCGATCAACCGCTAGAGTGTAAAAGCGTCCATTAGTCGCAAAGACCAGCAGCTTATCAGTGGTTTGAGCAGGCACCTCAAACCGCGCCCGATCCCCCTCTTTGTAGCGGGCATCGGAAAGATCCTCGTGATGGCCCTTCATGGCCCTGATCCAGCCCTTGGCCGAGCACAGGATCGTCACCGGCTCACGCTCGATGACCGCCTCGATGGGCACCACGACCGCAGACGGAGGCTCGCCTAATTCGGTACGCCGACGGCCCAGCTCGGTGGCTTGGCCAAAAGCTTTTTTGGTCTCGCGAATTTCATCGGCCAAGACCTTCCAACGGCGTTTTTCGTTTTTCAGGATGTCCTTGAGGTCGGCCTGTTCCGCGCTGAGTTCCTTATGTTCTTGCTTGATGGTAAATTCTTCAAGCTTACGGAGAGCCCGCAGTCGCATATTCAAAATCGCCTCGGCCTGCACATCGGTGAGCTTCCAGCGCTTCATCATGACCGCCTTGGGCTCGTCTTCCTCGCGGATGATGCGGATCACCTCGTCCAGGTTCAAATAGGCAATCAGGTAGCCTTCCAAGACCTCCAAACGGTGCGCCACTTTTTCCAGCCGGTGGCGAGTGCGACGCTGCAGCACGATGTGGCGATGATCCAAAAAGGCCTGCAAAACCTCGCGCAGATTCATAACCCGGGGCGTATGGTCCGCGTCGAGCACGTTCATGTTGAGACTGACGCGGGTCTCCAACTCGGTTTGACGAAAGAGGGATTCCATCAAAACTTCGGCTTCGATATTGCGGCTCTTGGGCTCAAGGACCAGACGCACCTCGTCGCTGGACTCATCGCGCACGTCCGCCAACATGGCCAATTTACGCGCCGACAAAAGCTCAGCAATTTTCTCCACCAATCGGGACTTTTGCACCTGGTAGGGGATTTCGGTCACCACCACCTGATAACCGCCGCCCTTGAGCTTTTCAGTGGTCCAGCGGGCGCGCAGGCGAAAAGCCCCCTTGCCGGTTCGATAGGCTTCGCGGATGGTTGCCCCATCCTCGACCAAGACACCACCGGTGGGAAAGTCCGGACCCGGCACCAGCTCCACCAGCTTTTCAATGGTGGCACGCGGCGCCTTGATTAGATGTAACAAGGCATCGCAGAGCTCGGCCACGTTATGAGGTGGGATCGAGGTCGCCATCCCCACTGCGATCCCCTGCGCTCCATTGGCCAAGAGGTTCGGAAAGTTAGCTGGAAGGACCGTTGGCTCCTCCGCCTCCCCATCATAGGTAGGGCGAAAGTCGATGGCATCCTCGTCAATACCCTCCAAAAGGGCGCGGGCCACCTCAGTCAGGCGCGCTTCGGTATAGCGCATGGCCGCGGCGTTATCGCCGTCGATATTTCCAAAATTGCCTTGACCGTCGATCAAGGGATAGCGCAGGGAGAACTCCTGAGCTAAGCGAACAAGTGCGTCATAGATGGCTTGGTCCCCATGGGGGTGGAACTTACCAATAACGTCACCCACTACCCGCGCTGATTTTTTAAAACCCGAGTTGGGGTCCAGTTTTAGCTGCCGCATGGCAAAGAGGAGACGCCGATGAACCGGTTTCAAGCCATCGCGCACATCGGGCAAGGACCGGGCCATAATGGTCGATAGGGCATAGGAGAGATATCGCTCAGAGAGGGCCTCGGAAAGGCGCACGTCACGAATATCCCCACCGGGAACGGGCAAGCTAGACTGGCTCATGAATTTCCCTGAGACTTCTTAGAGGCAGAGTTCTACTATATATAGTGTGCAATTGAGCTCTAAGCGCCAAATCTAAGGCAAGCGGCAGAGTCATAAAAGGGGGAAATGGTGCTTTATTCGGGCTCTTTTTCACCGAAATGTTCCACCAAACGCAAACGGGCCGGCGGCAGGTCCCGGTTTTGAGGGTGGAAAATATGCCGCTTTAAGAAAAAGCCTGTGAGATAAAGTCCCTGGGCTACTTCTCGGGGACCGCCTTCCCCTCGCCCCACCAAAAACGGGGGCAGCGCGATCAACTGGCTCAGGTAAGGTTCGGCCGCCACCCGGGAGACCGCGCACCCGGACTTTGGGCTCACATGGCTTAGGGTCGCCGAATCGCCGCCTGCCGCGCAACGCGTAAGTTCCAAGCCAAAGCCCAATTCGCCTAACAGCGCCACCTCCCACTTCACATAGATTTCAGCCCAATGAGGCCCTTCTAGAGCGTCCAGCAGCACGGCCAAGCCTTCATAGCAGGGCCGGTGGGACTCCCGCTCGGGTAAGGCGGCTTCGCACAGGGCTGCGGCAGCGGATAGGCCTGCCAATCGATCCGCCTCTCCCAACAGGCCGGCGAATGGGCTGCCGGTCAACTCACAAGCAAAGCTTCCCAAATGCTCGGCCAAACGCGCGGACCAGTGGGCTGACACCATGTTGCCGGGCTGAAAAACACCGCGCTGCCGGGCGCTCTGACCACCCCGAACCATGCCGGCATAGCGCCCATGGGACCTGGTCAAGAGTTGGACAATCAAGCCCGCCTCACCATGGGGACGGGCGGCAAGAACAATGCCCTCATCCTCCCAAGTAATCATGGCGTTCCAAATCATGCATTGTAATCCAGGCCCCAAGTCTCGTAGTGCTCTCGATCGTCCTGCCACTTTCCCCGGACCTTGACGAACAAAAAAAGATGCACCGTTTGTCCGAGAAAGGCCTCCAGCTCCTTTTGTGCCGCAGCGCGGACAGCCTTGATTCGTGCGCCCCCCTTACCAAGACAAATACCCTTGTGCTGTTCCCGCGCCACAAAGATTACCTGCTGGATCCGGACCGACCCGTCGTCGAACTCCTCCCATTGTTCGGTTTCAACGGTCAAGGAATAGGGCAGCTCTTGATGAAGGTTGAGGAAGAGCTTTTCCCGTGTGACCTCGGCAGCCAAGGTGCGCAGGGGCTGATCGGAGATTTGATCCTCCGGATAGTGCCACGGCCCTGGCGGCATCGTAGCGCTCAGGTGCTTGGCCAAATCCTCGACCCCATCCCCGGTCAAAGCGGAAATCATGAAGATCTCTGAAAACATACCCTGGGCACTAAGAGCGGTCGTCATCTCCAACAGCTTAGGACGGGAAACCTGATCAATCTTGTTCAACACCAAAATGGCTTTGCGCTTACTGCTCCGCAACCCCTCGACGATTAGCTCCATATCGCCGGAAATACGCGCCTTTTGTGCATCAAACAACACCACCAGCTGATCGGCCTCTTCGGCCCCGGACCAAGCCGCGGCCACCATGGCCCGTTCAAGGCGCTTGCTCGGATCAAAGATGCCCGGCGTATCCACAAATATAATTTGACATGGGCCCTTAGTCATTATGCCACGCACCCGATTACGGGTGGTTTGAACCTTATGGGTGACAATTGAGACCTTATTGCCCACAAGCCTGTTCATCAGGGTAGACTTTCCGCTGTTTGGCGGCCCCAAAAGAGCGACAAAACCGCAGCGGGTCGAAGAGTTAACGGTGTCTAAATTATCTGTCGGCATGGGATCTGCACTTGTCGCCTAATTACGCTCCACCTCAAACAGCAACTTTTCCGCCGCTGCCTGTTCGGCGGCCCGTTTTGAAGATCCGGTTCCAATCATAGGCGGCAGCTTCGGCAGTGTCACCGAAACAGTAAAGATCGGATTGTGATCCGGCCCTTCCCGCGACAGGATCTGATACTTGGGTACCGACAGGCCCCGGCCTTGTGACCATTCCTGCAAGGAAGTTTTGGGGTCTCGCGGTGGCTTGCGGTCCGCCTCAATGAGACGGATCCAATAGCGCTCGATAAATTCTTTTGCCACCGCGATGCCGCCGTCAAGGTAAAGGGCGGCAATGACCGCTTCACAGGCATTCGACAGCAACGCCGGATTATCCCGCTCGCCCGCCTCTTCCTCGGCTTTGGCGATGATTAGCTGAGACCCCAAATCGATTTCACGGGCAATTTCCGCCAAAGCATCTCGACAGACCACACCGGCAAAGCGTTTGGCCAAGGACCCTTCCGGCTCCTTGGGAAAGCGATGGTAAAGCAGGTCGGCAATCACAAGACCCAGAACCCGGTCGCCCAAAAACTCCAGACGCTCGTAATCCCCCTGGTTCGTCGCCGAGACTGCACTGGAATGGGTTAAAGCCCGTCGCAATAGATCGGGCGCCTTAAAATCGTGGCCAAGCCGCGCGCTAAAATCCGTTAGCAAGTTGTCTCGGGTCCCCTCAGAGGCCCTATTCAACGACATCACCAATCCGGCCGAAGCGGATTGCCTGCGGCCACTTCCAAATTTCCCAGAGTGAAGCGCTGCTGTTATGGGAAAAGAAGATCACACCCGCCCGACCGACCAAATTCTCATAAGGCACATAGCTGACCTCGCGAGCCCGGCTATCCAAGCTATGGTCCCGATTGTCCCCCATGGCAAAATAGTGGCCCGGCGGCACCTCATATATGGGCGTGTTGTCAAAGCGCTCGTTGTCGCTTTCTTCCCAGATATAATGGGTGCGGCCATTAGGCAGCGTTTCGATATACTGGGTGATGGTCACGGGAAAACCGGCATAGTCTTTGGTGAGCTGAATTTCCACCTTTTCGCGTTTTACCGCTTGCCCGTTAATGTGCAAGACCCCCTCGACCACCTGGATCTTGTCACCGGGCATACCGATGATGCGCTTGATATAATCGGTTTTATTGTCTCGCGGCAATTTAAACACCGCCACATCCCCCTGCTCGGGTTTGTCCCCAAAGACGCGCCCCTGAAATGGCGGAAAATTGAAGGGGAAGGAATAGCGGCTATAGCCGTAGGCATATTTGGAGACAAAAAGGTAGTCGCCCACCAGCAAGGTGGGTTTCATGGATCCGGATGGAATGTTGAATGGCTCGTAAGCAAAAGTACGCACCACCAACGCGATGAGCACGGCATAGACGATGGTCCGCACGGTTTCCCAAAAGGCGCTACCTGATTTCTCAGCTTCCACCTCTTCCTGATCGGCAGAATCGCGTTCAGGTTTGTTCATTCCGTTTTCCATCATTTTAAATTGCAACCTAAATTTTTTACGCTGATTCTGCGGCCCCTGGTTCTGGTGCAGGCACCGCGGAAATAATGACAATGGCCTGGGCAAGTGGATAGTCGTCTGTGAGGGTTACGTCAATGCGAACCGTCATCCCGGGCGGAGTCATTTTTTCAAGTACCCTGGCCGCACCACCGGTGAGCGCCATTGTTGGACGGCCGCTGGGCAGGTTAACCACCCCCAGGTCTCGCCAATGGACCCCAGCTCGGGGCACACCCGTTCCCAAGGCTTTGGCACAGGCCTCCTTAGCCGCGAAGCGCTTAGCATAACTGGCGGCACGCTGAGCCCGTCGATCGGATTTGGCCTGCTCGACCTCGGTAAAAACCCTTTGCACAAAGCGATCGCCGAAGCGCTCAAGGGTTTTTTCGATGCGGTTGATGTAGACCAAATCGTTGCCGATTCCCAAGATCACGCCGTTTTTCCTTATTTTTGAGGCGTTTGATGGCCGGCTGTAACGGAAACAGACCCCACTGGAGCCTCTTGAACCGGCGCGGTCGGCTTAGACGAAACCTTTGCATCCGTGCCTTTGCCCTCACCTACTTCCAGGCGGGCTTTCATGCGGTGCTGGCGGGCCAGACGGCGCATCTTATTCCGACGATTACGCTGGTATTTTTCGACCAAAAGTTTGACCGGAAAGAAAGCCAAGAACCAGGCCACGATTGCCCAGGGAACCCCGCCCACCACAGCCGGCACGAAAACATCCCAAAGATGATCCCATAGGTAGGCGAGGCTAATATCATCAGGTAGAGCCGTTGCATGATCCACGCCCATCATCCAAGCGCCCGTGCGATAGATCAGGATCCAAATAAAGGGAAAGGTCCAAGGATTACCCACCGCCGTGCCCACGGCCGAGGCGATAATATTGGCTCTCATGGGGTAAGCCAGGGCGGCCGCCATGATGAAGTGTAAGCCCACAAAAGGGGTGAAGGAAACTGCGGCCCCACAGGCGAAACCCATGGCAATTTTGGTCGGCGTTCCAGGAAGGCGCCGCAATCGATGCCCCAGATAAGCGGCTTGGCGACGCCACCCACCCGATGGCCATAGCAAGAGGCCAATCTTCTTGATCATCGGGAGCGGATTGCGCCGACTAAACATTCCTAATTGAACCCGCCTACTCTGCTCAAATCTGCCGTTACCCACGCGCCCGATCTACCGACGTAATCACCGGCATGGTGCGTAAAGCGGCAATTATATTTGATAGATGTTTAACATCCATAACCTCAACGTCGATCAACATTTCAAAAAAGTCCAGCGAACGGTTGGTAATTTTCAAGTTACTAATATTGCCATGATTTTTCCCGATGATGGTCGAAAGGCTGCCCAGGCAGCCGGGTTCATTGGCCACTACCAAGTGAAGGCGCCCTGTATGCGCCTCTTGTCCTTCCGCTACCTCCCAGGATACATCCACCCAGCGCTCGGGAGTATCTTGAAAGTTCTCCAAAGTCTCGCAGTCGATGGTATGCAACGTGACTCCCTTGCCGGTGGTGACAATGCCGACGATGCGATCGCCCGGCAAAGGATGGCAACATTGCGCGTAATGTACCGCCATGCCGGGGATAAGCCCCTTGATGGGGACAACCGTATCTTCCGCGCGCCCCTTGGTCTTGCGCCCTTTGGCAAGCGGAACCACCTTGGCGGTCCGGTTTTCATCCTTCGCACCGGGGTAAACGGCCAACACAACCTGCTTGGCGGTTTGATGCCCCTGCCCGACGGAAATATGAAGGTCCGTTACGGAAGGGCATTTGAATTTTTTCAAAACACCTTCCAGGGCCTTTTCCGTGTAAGAGTAGCCTTCCTGGCGAAAGGCTTTTTGCAACATCTGTCGACCCAGTTCTTCGTATTGCTCCCGCTCCTTGACGCGGACAAATCGGCGCAGGCGAGCCTTGGCCTTGCCGCTCACCACGTACTGCTCCCAGTCCGGCGACGGTGTTTGCGCCTTGGAGGTTAGAATTTCTACCTGGTCCCCGTTTTGGAGCTGGGTTCGCAACTGTACGAGGCGTCCATTGACCTTGGCCCCCACACAGGTATCACCGACTTCGGAATGAACCGCGTAGGCAAAATCTATGGGAGAGGCGCCGCTCGGCAGGGCAATCACTGCGCCCTTGGGCGTAAAACAAAACACCTCGTCATGGAACATTTCCAGCTTGGTATGTTCGAGAAATTCCTCAGGACTCGACGCATGATCCAGGATGTCTAAAAGCTCTCTAATCCAGCGGTATTGCCGCCCCTCAATGTTGCGGGCCCCCTCCTTATACAGCCAGTGCGCCGCTACGCCCAATTCCGCCACCTGGTGCATTTCGTTGGTGCGGATTTGCACCTCAATGCGCTGGCGTTCCGGGCCGATGACCGTGCTGTGGATCGATTGATAACCGTTTGGCTTTGGAGTGGATATGTAGTCCTTGAAGCGGCCAGGCACCACGGAATAGGAGCCGTGAATTATACCCAGGGTTTGATAACACTCGCCGATTGTGTCGACTTCTACTCGAAAAGCCATGATGTCGGACAGCTGTTCAAAGGCGATGTTCTTGCGCTGCATCTTGCGCCATATGGAATAGGGCCGCTTCATGCGGCCGGTCACCTGGGCACTCAGCCCGCCGTCCCGCAATTTCTTATTCAGGGCCTCGATGATGCGCCGGGGCAAATCTTCGCCCTGCCCTTTTAGAAAGGCCAAACGCGCTTCAATGGATTCCCTTCCCTCGGGATTGAGCTGGGCAAAGGCTAAATCTTCCAATTCGTCGCGAAAGCGCTGCATTCCAATGCGCTCGGCCAGCGGTGCGTAGATTTCCATGGTCTCGCGGGCAATGCGTCGGCGTTTTTCTTCGGATTTAATGAAATGCAATGTCTGCATATTGTGAAGCCGGTCGGCCAGCTTGACCAAGAGCACCCGGATATCATTGGACATGGCGACCAGGAGTTTGCGGAAGTTTTCCGCATTCTTGGTTTCTTCCGATTGCAGCTCCAACCGCCCCAGCTTGGTCACCCCGTCGACCAAACGCGCGATATCCATGCCGAACATGCCCTCGATGTCTTCTAGAGACCCTTCCGTGTCCTCCACAACATCATGCAAAAGGGCCGTGATGATCGAGGAATCATCCAACTTGAGGTCCGTTAGAATCCCCGCAACCTCGATAGGGTGGGAAAAATAGGGATCGCCGGAGGCCCGCTTTTGCGACCCATGCATTTTCATCGCATAGACATAGGCGCGGTTGAGAGCATCCTCGTCCGCGTTGGCGTCGTAGGATTTGACCCGTTCCACAAGTTCAAATTGGCGAATCATCGCGCTCTACTGTCCCGAGTGCCTTTTGCAACTCCTTAGGACATGAGCATAAATCGAGAATCGGCTCGCGCCAAGGCAGGATCACCGGCCAAAGCGGCCGTTAACCATAAGAAAATACTGTATTTTGGAGATGAGCCACGGGCGCGCCGGTGGGGTCGACCTGAACTGCCGCCAATCGCCCAAATGCCCTAGTCGCGAAGATCCACGTCTTCGTACAAAACCGAGGGTGTGGACGGCGCTTCACCGATAACCCCCTCACCCGGCGTTGCTTCCTCCGACGCGCCGGCCTCACTGGTCGCCTCGTCGCCCGTCGCCTCTTCATTCGTGGCAGCCGCCTCGCCCTGGTCGGCGGAAAGGGTTGGAAGCTCGCCATCCAAAAGATCTTCTTCAGGTTCATCGGACTCGACGTGCTTTTGCATGCCGGTAATCAAGGAGTCCTGAAGCTCGTCCAAGTTGACGGTCTCATCGGCGATTTCCCTCAAGGCCACAACCGGGTTTTTGTCGTCATCCCGGTCGATGGTCAATGCCGCCCCGGCCGAAATATCGCGGGCCCTCTGCGCCGCTTTCATCACCAGATCAAAGCGATTGGGAATTTTGATGACGCAATCTTCAACGGTCACGCGGGCCATTTCGCTCTAACTCCTTGAAAATAAAGGGATGCTGCTAAGAGGATTCGCAACGGCGCCGACTATAGGAGCCAAAGACCCGCTACGCAAGGCTTTTGCCATTCGCTAATGTGGGTAGAAAGCCCTATCAATCAATAGCTTCCCCCGTGATCTTTTCGATTTGCTGGTTCTTTAAAAGCGTGGTTGAAAGGGCCGCTTTCATTTCGCCGCAAGTTTGTCCAGTTACGGGATGGTGCCAGTCTGGCGCGATATCGCAGAGAGGCCAAACCACAAAGGCCCGCTCCGCCAGCCGCGGATGGGGCAGCTGGACCCCACCCGACGCGGAAGACACCAGGCCTTGGTAGGCCAATAGATCCAAATCGATGACGCGAGGGCCATTTCTCTCTGCTCTTATCCGGCCGAACCTAGCTTCAACGTCGTGCAGGCGTGTTAAGAGATCCTCCGGCCCTAATTGGCATTTCACTCGAGCCACGGCGTTTACAAACCACGGCTGGTCCGAAGCCGGCACCGGAGCCGTCCGATACCAACCGGATAGGGCTTCCAATGAGATCCCCTGTCGACCTAAATCATCGAGTGCCGCTTCCAGTGTTTGCCGGGGACTGCCAAATTCCTCCGTCGGTAAATTTGCCCCTAGTCCAATAAAAATCATCTCGATATAATCTCCGGTGCCTGCCCGGCCACAATAACGTGACCGCGGCTTGCATCCAGAAAATATTAAGACCAGAAATTACTGAGATAAGTGATTTTCTTGTTAAGGCGTCTTGGCGCACCATAAGATATCGGGTATTGGTGCAACAAAATAACTAAAACCAGAAAAAAAATAATTGAGAGAGGCATTTCATGAAATTCTATCCACAAGAGCGTGTCGCGCTATTTATTGACGGCGCGAATCTTTACGCGACCGCGCGGGCCCTTGGCTTCGACATTGATTATAAAAGATTACAAGACTTCTTTTCCGCTCAATGTAACTTGGTGCGCGCCTTTTATTACACGGCCCTAGTGGAAGATCAGGAATATTCGCCCATTCGACCCCTTGTGGATTGGCTCGATTACAATGGCTATACCATGGTGACCAAGCCCACCAAGGAGTTCACCGACGCCACCGGTCGACGCAAAATCAAGGGGAACATGGACATCGAGTTGGCCATCGACGTGATGGAGATGTCCGATCATCTGGAACATATCGTGCTCTTTTCTGGGGATGGCGACTTCCGACGTTTGGTTGAGGCCGTTCAGCGCCGCGGCGTTAGGGTCACCGTTATTTCTACTCTGCGTTCGCAGCCCGCCATGATCGCCGACGAGTTGCGTCGGCAGGCCGATGTTTTCGTGGACCTTTCCGGGCTACGCGACAAGGTCACGCGCGAGATGCCGGAAAACCAACGTCCCCCTCAAGCCGATACGCGAGAAGATGAAGACCTGGATGATGAGGACGACTTCGAAGACGAGGAAGATTTCTACGAAGATGAGCCTGCCTACGAAAGGCGCTGAATTTCCGGCCGCTAGATCCTAAGTCGGCCCACAACCAACTGTATGCTTCGGACTGAGTTCGCCAAATCGTGCCGCCGTTTCCATTAACAACCGCCGATGCACCGAAGATAGGGCCGAGCGGTCCAACCCTCGACTGCCCTCTTTGTCCGCGTTTGCTCGAATTTCGACATCAAAACCAGGAGGCCTATCCGGCCTTTTTTAACGCGCCGGTCCCCGCCTTCGGCACCTTGGACGCGCGCCTTTTGATCGTCGGTCTGGCGCCCGGTCTGAAGGGGGCCAATCAAACAGGCCGACCTTTTACCGGCGATTACGCCGGTGACCTGCTCTATGCGACGCTTCAAAAGTTCTCATTTGCGGACGGCCCCTATGATCGTCGACCAGACGATGGCCTCCGGTTGAGGGATTGCCGCATCACCAACGCGGTTCGCTGCGTTCCGCCGGAAAACAAGCCCACCACGGCAGAAATTCGCACCTGTATGGGCTTCCTAGAATCCGATCTACAAGCCATGCCAAACCTCCAGGTCATTGTCAGCCTGGGCGGAATCTCACATGGAGCGGTGCTCAGCGCCCTGGGGTTCAAAAAAAGTGCCTTTGCCTTCGGGCATAATGCTTCCCACCGCCTATCGGATCATTTGGTATTGATCGATAGCTATCACTGCTCACGCTACAACACCAATACGGGGCGCCTTACAACGGACATGTTCGAAGCGGTGTTCCAGAAGGTCCGACGAGAACTGAATCGGAAATAAGGGTTCTCGAAAGAGTGCTTATCCGCGGTCACGCATAAGGCGGGCCCGTTGTCTGTCCCAATCGCGCGCCTTTACGGTTTGCCGCTTGTCTACCTTGCGTTTGCCCTGAGCCAGTCCCAGCAGAGTCTTGGCGATACCGCGTCCATTGAAATAAATCTCCAGGGGCACAATCGTATAGCCCTGCCGACGCACTTGGCCGGACAAGCGACCTAACTCGCGACGATGCAGCAGCAATTTGCGAAGGCGCCGGGGCTCGTGATTGAAACGATTGGCCCCCTCGTACTCAGGGATGTGCGCGCCTTGCAAATAGAGTTCCCCACTCTTTTCAGCCACGTATGCCTCGGCAATTGAGCCCCGCCCCAGGCGCAGAGATTTTACCTCGCTACCAGTTAGGACCAAGCCAGCCTCAAGGGTCTCCTCAATAAAATAGTCGTGCCGTGCCCGACGGTTTTGGGCCACGAGCTTTTTCGCGCCCGGCGCCATCCCTATCCTCTTTGTTACGCTATAATTAGTTCAGAAGACCCGCATGCACCATGGCATCCCGAACCCGTTCGCGTGTGGATTCGGTAATGGCGACCAAGGGCAAACGGGTTTCACTGTCGCAGTGCCCCAACAAACTGGCAGCATATTTGACCGGCCCCGGGCTGGATTCCGCAAACAGGGCTTCATGTAAGGGCATAAGCCGCTGGTTGATATCATGCACGGTGCCAAAATCACCGCTTCGCCAAGCCCGGTGAAGCTGGGCGCACAAGCGGGGTGCGACATTTGCGGTCACCGAAATACACCCATGGCCGCCCATGCTGAGGAACGGCACAACAGTGGCGTCCTCGCCGCTGAGTTGGACGAATTTTGCACCGATTTCCATTAGGGTCAGCATGGGTCGCTTGGGATCCGCAGTAGCGTCCTTCACCCCAACGATTCGCGGCAGCTGAGCCAAGCGTGCCATCGTTGCCACCGACATATCCACAATACAGCGCCCCGGAATGTTATAAATTATAATAGGAATATCAACTGCATCATGAATTGTCTTAAAGTGTTGGTAGAGTCCTTCTTGGGTGGGCTTATTATAATAAGGTGTAACGATTAAAGCCGCGTTCGCGCCAACCGACTTGGCATGGGCGGTCAGCCGGATCGCTTCGGCGGTGTTGTTTGAGCCCGTTCCCGCGATGACCGGCACCCGGCCGCTCGCCACCTCGACACAAAGGGATGTGACCTGCATGTCCTCGTCATGGCTCAAAGTAGGCGATTCGCCGGTGGTGCCGCAGGAAACCAAGGCATCGCTACCCTCTTCGATCTGCCATTCCACAAAAGCCTTAAAGGCCGCTTCATCGACCTCACCATTACGAAAGGGCGTGATGAGCGCAGGGATCGAGCCCTGAAACATGGGACCTGACATCGGTATTTCCTCTGGCGGATAGGTAAGAGTCTGGGGAATAGAAGCCACTTTTGCCGCAAGATACCCGCTCCCCCGGCGCGCGGCAAGCTTGCTTGCTTAGGCTAAGCTAATCGCCGCAACGGTGGGCACGAAAATGATAAGGCATCGCCGGGGATCAAAACGAAGCCGTTCGGCCCAAAGGGAAAACCCCGAGACTCGTAAAGCGTCCCAAGCATTTTCAAATACCCTGATGCATCAATTTATTATAGTTAACAATGTATTATCGAATATTTTTGAGTCGCCTTTTTATCTATACTTGTGATAAGCTTATTTAAAATTTGATCTATTTGACCGTAACAAGTAGCTGCGGGAACCGGGATGGCGCTCAAAATCATAAATTTTGTGCCGGTTATAGTATTGACGGTGTGCCTATCTAGTGGCGCGGCGGTGAGCGGAGATACCTATCCGCCCTATCCTGACCGAAAACCAGCCGTCCCCGGAGATCTTGCCGGGATCAGCCGAGCCCTATCGCCGGAGGAAGCCCGCCTTCGGGACATCGTAGATCAGTACCGCTTTCAAAAACTGGCATCCAACCCCAATCCCGCAGAATCGTTTTCGGATCCGCTGACCAAATCGCTGGTCACCTGGCTGTCATTGAATGCTGCCTCATCGAGCCATTCTTTTACTGAAATTCATGGGTTTTTGGAGACACACAAAGACTGGCCCAACCAATCCCGCCTGCGTCGAAAGGCCGAAGTCGCCCTGTCTCAGGAGCTTGGCAGGCCGACATCCGATCAGTCGGGCAGCACGCCGGAAAAGGAAGCACGACTGCGGGAGCTTTTCTCGCAGAGGCAACCTTTGACGCCTGAGGGGACTACCCTTTGGGTCAATCTGCTGCTCGACCAGGGCGAAGACGAGATGGCCAAGCGTCTGATCCGAGAGGGCTGGGTTGAGTTGAACTTCTCCCCTTCCCAAGAGCGAACCTATCGCCAAGACTTCGCTCACTTATTGACGCAAGCCGATGAATTAGCCCGCTTTGATGACCTGGTCTGGCGCCGCAAGAGTGCCGCTGCGCTTCGCCAGGGTAAAAGGCTGGGGAGTGGGTACGCAGAACTGGCAAGGGCACGGCTTAATTTGGCGGCTCGCAGGCCCGGCGTGGACGCGGCGATTAAACAGGTCCCGGCAAGTTTACAAGACGATCTGGGCTTGGTGTACGATCGCCTGTTGTGGCGGACCCGAAAGGGTCGTTACGATTCGGTCCTTGAGCTTTTGGAGCCCTTGGATCATGCGGTGCCTTATCAGGAGCGGTGGTGGCCGATCAGAACCTGGGCCGCCCGCAAAGCGCTCAGGGACGAAGACCCCCAGCTTGCCTATCGGCTCGTCCGTGCCCACGGGCTTTCATCAGGCGTTGGTTTTGCGGAAAGCGAATGGCTCGCCGGTTGGATCTCTCTGCGTCGGCTGAATAAGGCACAGCAAGCCTATGACCATTTTATCGGGTTGTATCACGGGGTCACCTCGCCCATCAGCCGTTCCCGGGGCGCCTATTGGGCGGGACGAGCTGCCGCGGCGTTGGGCAAAGCCGACCTTGCCCTGACGTGGTACGGCGTGGCGGCGGATTATGACACGACCTTTTACGGACAAATCGCGACCCAAGAGCTGCCTATAGATGGGATATCTAACAAAGGTATTGCTCGATCCGGTCAATCTCGGGTTAGCGTCTCTTCCTTTGAACAGTCTCTTTTTGATTCTTCCCAGATGGCCCGAGTGATCCGCCTTTTGAACCGCATTAAAGCGCGTGATATTAAAGCCCTCTTCTTGCGGCATTTACGCGATCAAGCCAATGACGGCAAGGATCTTCTTCTGGCAGCCCAGTTGGCCACGGAAATGGAGCGGCCGGATATCGCTTTGAGCACCGCCAAGGTGGCGCAGCGGCGGGGCTATCACCTGGATCGCCAGCTCTATCCGGTGCGCGAGTTGCCAAGCGATCACGTGGGGCCGGAAGACGCTCTCGTCCTAGCCGTCATCCGTCAGGAAAGCGCATTCGATCCAACGGCCATCAGTCATGCCGGTGCACGCGGGCTCATGCAGATCATGCCCACGACCGCCAAATTGACTGCGGCGCAGGCCGGCCAGGTCTATAACAAGGCCTGGCTGACGGACGATCCAAACTATAACCTGCGTCTAGGACGTTTTTATCTGCAGTCGCTGATCGAGGAGTTTGACGGCTCTTATATCTTGGCCTTGGCCTCCTACAACGCTGGACCCGGTCGTGCCCTGCGCTGGATCAAGGACTTTGGCGACCCGCGGGACCCAGATGTGGATGCCATTGATTGGATCGAACAAATCCCCTTCAATGAAACGCGAAACTACGTCCAGCGGGTCCTGGAGAACTTAGCCGTTTATCGCGGTCTGATCCCGGTTCCCTTTAACGGTTGGGCCAAACGTGTTAGTGAACCGGCGTCCTAGGTCGCTAGACCGTCCCTCACCCTTCCCGCGCTGACAATTGGTTGGCCCGTTTGATTTTGGAGACACTGCCCGAAAGGGCTGCACGACGCCTCTGCATCGACGGACCGAAGTAAAAAGAGAAATGAAATGACCCACCCCTCCTTTGCCGGCGTTAAGGCATGTATTTTCGATGCCTATGGCACCCTTTTCGACGTCCATTCCGCCGTTCGAAAGGGAGGTGCGGCCTTGGGTGATAAAGCCGCGGCCATCTCGGAGACCTGGCGGGTCAAGCAGTTGGAGTATACTTGGCTGCGCAGCCTGATGGGTGTTCATGTGGACTTTTGGCAGGTCACCCGAGACGGTTTGGATTATGCCTTTGCCGCTCACGCTGTTCACGATGCAGCCCTGGCCGATGATCTCATGGCCCTTTATCTCGGATTGGACGCCTATCCAGAAGTGCCCGAGGTGCTGGCAACCCTTAAAGCAGGGGGACTAACAACCGGCGTGCTCTCCAATGGCTCCCCGGGCATGTTGAATTCAGCGGTCGCATCGGCAGAGCTAGGTGAACATCTCGACCACCTCCTATCCGTCGAAGAAGTGGGTATCTATAAACCCGACCCTCGCGTTTATCAGCTTGCCGTCGATCGGACATCCGTGGAACGGGCGGAAATCTGCTTTCTCTCCAGTAATGCCTGGGACGCCTACGCCGCCGCAAATTTTGGGTTCCGGGTCGCCTGGGTCAATCGCTTTGCGCGAGAAAAGGAACGATTGCCCAAAGAGCCTGAGGTCATGATAGGGTCTCTCTCCGATTTGCCGCCGCTCCTCGGGTAACCAAACTGAGACATCTTGCAAATCAAACCGTATCAATCTCCGATAACCGTCTCCCGGACCATGACAGACAATAATGAGTGGGCTCAGCCCCCAAGTTTCTCAGACATCGAAAGAGCCGCCCAGCGCCTGGATGGGCAAGCTGTCGCAACTCCCCTTTTAGAGTCAGCAATGCTCAATAAGCTGGTCGGTGGGCGCGTTTTCTTAAAGGCCGAAAACCTACAGCGCACGGGGTCCTTCAAGTTTCGCGGCGCCTATAATCGAATAAGTCAAATCCCGGACGCAGACCGGGCAGCCGGCGTGATTGCCTATTCCTCCGGAAATCATGCCCAGGGCGTAGCAGCCGCCGCTCAACTCCTTGGCCTGCCCGCGATCATCGTGATGCCGGCGGACGCACCCAAGATCAAAATCGAAAACACCAAGGGTTATGGCGCCCAGATCCAGTTCTACGACCGTTTCGGCGCCTCGCGCGAGGAAATCGCCCAGTGCCTGTTAAAGGAGACTGGCGGCACCCTTATTCCCCCTTTCGAAGATGCGGGGATCATCGCCGGCCAAGGGACCTGTGGCTTGGAAATGGCACTTCAGGCCAAAGCTCTCGGCGCTGATTTGGAGCAGGTCCTAATCTGTTGTGGTGGCGGCGGTCTAAGCAGTGGCAGCACCATTGCAGTTAAAAACTACTACCCGATGGCTCAGGTATTTACGGTGGAACCGGCCGATTTTGATGATGCCGCCCGCTCGCTTAGTAATGGACGCATTGAAAGGGTCGACCCAAAGTCGCGGTCGTTTTGTGATGCCCTTTTGTCGCCAAGCCTCGGGCGCATTACCTTTGACCTATTACGACAGCACAATGTACAGGGCCTCAGCGTCACCGACGATCAGGTGAGCAATGCCATACGTTTTGCTTTTGAAAATCTAAAGCTGGTCGTGGAGCCCGGAGGCGCGGTGTGCCTTGCCGCCATCTTGGCCAACAAGACGGCTTTTTCCGGCAAGACCACCGCCCTAACGCTATCCGGTGGAAATGTGGACGCCGACGTCTTCCAAAAAGCGATCGGCGCCCAAAAAATTAGATAACTCGGCGGTCCAATTAAGAGGCGGCGACTTTCACGGTCGCACCTGAAGCCTTCTCCTCGCCATTGGTCATGGGCGCTTTTGAACCCATACTGCTGGCGGCAGCCTTGGCGGCGCTCTTCTGGCCTTTGGCTGTATCCATGCGCATGATGTTACCCTCGATAAAGGCACCAGCCTCAATTTCAAGAGAATCATGAACGATGTCGCCCAGCACTTTCGCGGTCTTGGCCAGTATCACAGCAGGTCCCCGAACCGTGCCGGTGACCGAGCCGCAGATTCGAATCCGGTCCCCTGAAAGGGAGCCGTTGATTTGGGCCGCCTCGCCGACGGTCAACGTCTTGCTATGGACATCACCTTTGACCTGACCGTCAATCTGGATGTCTCCCGTGCTTTTTACGTCACCGGTAATCTGCAAATCAGCACTGATGATCGAGGGCACGGCGCCCGATGACACGACGGGATTAGATGCCGGTTCGGCTTTGCTTTCCTGAGCTGAATCAAAGGTCGGTGAAGTACTGGTATTACTGGAGCTTTGCTGAGGGTTTTTAGCTTTTGAAAACATATTTTCCTGCCGTCAAAAATTTTGCGGGATCAAGCGGTTGTCCCTTGAAACGTACCTCGTAATGAATGTGTGGACCGGTACTGCGGCCGGATGAACCCAACAGCCCGATCTTCTGATGACTTTCTACATAATCGCCGGTCTTGACTAAGATTGAGTTTAAATGACCGTAAACAGTTTTTAGGCCATGGCCGTGATCAATCTCCACGATCTTGCCATAGTGACCGCGCCAACCTGCAAAGGTCACCGTTCCTGCGGCGGTCGCATAAATTGACGACTTAAAGGGCGCGGCAAAATCCATACCGTCGTGACGGGCTTGACGTCCATTGACTGGATCTACTCTGGTGCCGAACGAGCTGGTGATCCTAAATTGCTCTAGAGGCGGCGCCAAAGGTAGTGCGGCCATGACCTCCCGCAAATGGGCCCAACGATCAAAGCGCGCATCCAACAGAGCAACGGACTTATCGGTCCCCAGCCAATGATCCAAGGTCTCGTAAGGGTCGGCGGCGATAAAGGGCCCACCGCGAGGGACAAGCGATATTTTATCGTCCTCCCCAAGCAAGGCATCAAGATCGATCCCGGTCATCACGATGGTCTTTTCTAATGAATCGAGCGAACGCTCTGTATGATCCCAAACACGGCGTAGGAATATTTGATTCGCATCGCTAACCGCCGCCATCTGTTCTTCCAACGCGGTCACTTGGTTTTCAGCGACGTGTCTCTGCATATCGGCAGTTTTTGTCTCTTGACCAAGGCTCGACATCAGCTCTTGGTTTTCGGCAATTTCCTGCCTTAAAAGCGTATTTTTCGAGCGTGCCTCACTTAGAAGCTGTTCCAAGGCCAGGATTTGGGATTCTGATTGCCCAAGGTCGTTTTGCAGTTTGGCCTGTTCTTGATGGAGGGATTGCAGCACTGTTTCGCGTTCGGCAAGTTGACCCGCCAACAGTTGATTTTTTTCCTCGGAACGATCCAGATCCTTAGCCGTCGTGGCGAGCTGCAAGGCCAAGGCCTTGGCCTGAGATAGCTGCTCCTTGAAATTCCAATCAACATCGCCTGCCTTTGCCGGCGTAAAGGTCGGAGAGCCTTCAATCAGTCCGGACGTATTCAGCCCGAATTTTTGATCGACATAGGCCAGCTTTTGACGCTCCAGGTCATCTTGAATTTCCAGGGCTGAAAAAGTGATATAGCCCGCCGCGACAGCCGAAGAGATGAGCAGCAAGCCTGCTGTTCCAGCGGCCGCGAATAAACATGTCTGTAACCGGGAGGTTAGCTGAAAATACCGAACCTGATCGTTCGAGCGGAAAAAGAACTCGCGGGGTGCAATGGCCTTTTGCCAGAGCACTTTGAGCTCAACACGAGACTGAATAAGGCGCACTGCCAGTTCCCCTCTGCTATCCGGCCACGGCCCCGGGTCTTTTTCCGGGCACGACCGCAGACCGCGTTCATGTCAGCTGTCGATTCACTGCCCCCAGTGATCCGGCGGTCCCTATTTTTCTTGAGACCCGTCCCGTTTTCGACCGTCCAATGCCCCTAAATCAGGCACTTTATTTTGGATTTGACCGAACGCACACCATGTATTTTTGATTAACGTCAGCCTATCCAGCCGCTGTTCCTGACGCAAGTATTAACGGATTTCACTAATAGGACATGAAAAAATCTGGTTAACGCCATGCGCTTTTTTCAGACCTCTTTGCGCCAAAAGAAAGAGGCTCCCGTGGTGATCGACCACGGAAGCCCCAAATCGCCAGAGAATAAGGTTTCGGCTAGATGAATTTATGACCTTTCAAGTAGTCGATTACCTTATCCGCCAATTCCTCGACCGAAGCCTCAGAACTGTTCAGGTTGATATCCGCCAGCTCCGGCACTTCGAAGTCTGAATCGATACCGGTGAAGTTCTTAATTTGCCCAGCCCGCGCCTTTTTATAAAGGCCCTTGGGGTCTCGCTCTTCGCAAACTTCAATGGGGGTTTCCATATAGATCTCGACAAACTCACCCTCATCCAAGAGATCACGCGCCATGCGTCGCTCGCTTCTAAAGGGGGAGATGAACGACACCAGAACGATAATACCCGCATCGGCAAAAAGCCGAGCCACCTCGGTTACCCGGCGGATATTCTCAACCCGATCCGCATCGGTGAAGCCCAGATCCTTATTCAAGCCGTGCCGCACGTTGTCGCCATCAAGGATGTAACTATGACGACCCATTGACAGCAGCTTTTGCTCAATGCAGTTAGCCGTCGTGGACTTGCCCGAGCCGCTGAGGCCGGTAAACCAGAGCACACAGGGCTTTTGCTTTTTCAGCGCCGCCCGGGCCGACTTATCAACATCCAATGCCTGCCAGGTCAGGTTTGTCGCACGGCGCAGGCCGAAATCGATCACTCCCGCCCCAACCGTGCTATTGGTGAAACGATCGACCAGGATGAAGCCGCCCGTTTCGCGATTCTCATTATAGGGATCGAACGCAATGGGCTGGTCAAGACTCAGGTTACAATAGCCCACCTCATTCAGATCCAAGGTCGTGCCCGCCACATGCTCCAATGTGTTGACGTTGACCTTGTGGCGCAGGCTGGTCACTACCACGGTCGCACTCTTGCTGCCGATCTTCAGATCGTACTGACGCTCAGGCAGCATCGGATCATCATGCATCCACAAAAGGTGCGCGGCCAACTGATCCGAGACGGAGGGCATCGCATCGCTGGGCGCCAATACGTCGCCCCTGCTAGTGTCGATCTCGTCAGCCAGTACCAAGGTGATTGATTGCCCCGCTATGGCACTTTCCAGATCGCCGTCTTGGGTCACAATGCGGGTTACCTCGCTGGTCTTGCCCGAAGGACAGACCGAGATTTTATCGCCCACCGACACACGACCGCTAGCGATCGTTCCACTGAAGCCACGGAAATCAGAGGACGGTCGATTCACGAGTTGAACATACATCCGGAAGGGCTGATCCAAGGTATCACTGGCAACATCAATCGTCTCAAGCACTCGCATAAGCGACTTGCCGCTGTACCAGGGCATTTTTTCACTGGTGCTAAAGACATTTTCTCCATCCAGCGCCGAAATCGGGATACAACGTATATCGTCCAAGCCCAGGTCCGCCACGAAGGAACAGTATTCACCGGCAATCTCCTCGAAGCGTTCCTCATCGTAGTCGATCAGGTCCATCTTGTTGACAGCCAACACCACGTGCTTAATGCCCAAAAGCGATACGATATAAGAGTGACGCTTGGTCTGCGTAAGCACGCCTTTGCGGGCATCGACCAGGATAACGGCCAAATCCGCAGTCGAAGCGCCGGTCGCCATGTTACGGGTATACTGTTCGTGACCCGGGGTGTCAGCGACGATGAACTTCCGTTTTTCCGTGGTGAAGAAGCGGTAAGCAACGTCGATCGTAATACCCTGTTCCCGCTCCGCGGCAAGGCCATCCACCAGCAAGGCCAAATCCAACTCGCCACCGGTGGTACCGACTTTTTTGCTGTCAGCCTCAAGGCTGGCGAACTGGTCTTCATAAATGAGTTTTGAGTCGTACAGCAAACGACCGATGAGCGTGCTTTTGCCATCATCGACGCTGCCGCAGGTGATGAACTGCAGAAGACTCTTATTCTCTTGCGCTTTGAGATAAGCCAAAATGTCTTTGGAAATCATCTCGTCCTCGGTCATCTGGCTGCTTTCCAATTGAGTCGCCTCCGCGGTCGCCACGCCTTTTTCCTGTGCCATTAGAAGTAGCCCTCCTGCTTTTTGCGCTCCATTGAGGCACTTTGATCCTTATCGATGACCCGGCCTTGGCGTTCCGACGTCTTGGCCAAAAGGGTCTCCTGAATGATTGCCGGCATGTTCTCAGCCGTCGATTCCACCGCTCCGGTCAAGGGATAGCACCCAAGCGTTCTGAAGCGAACCATCTTGTTCTCCGGGGTCTCGCCAGGCTCGAGGGGCAAGCGATCATCATCCACCATCACCAGCACGCCATCGCGCTCCACAACCGGCCGCTCTTTGGCATAATAAAGCGGGACGATGGGGATATCCTCCAAATGGATGTATTGCCAGATGTCGTTTTCCGTCCAATTGGACAGGGGAAAGGCCCGAATGGTCTCGCCTTTGTTGACACGACTATTATAGAGGCGCCAAAGCTCAGGACGTTGATTTTTCGGATCCCAACGGTGTGAGGCGGAGCGGAAAGAAAAGACCCTTTCCTTTGCCCGGGATTTTTCCTCATCCCGGCGAGCACCACCGAAAGCCGCGTCGAACCCGTATTTGTCCAGGGCCTGTTTCAGAGACTGGGTCTTCATTATGTCCGTATGCCGCTCGGACCCATGGGTGAAGGGTCCCACGCCAGCCTTGGCACCTTCCTCATTCACATGAACAATCAGATCCAGGCCGAGCTTTTTGACTATATTGTCCCGAAACTCGATCATTTCGCGGAATTTCCAAAGTGTGTCCACATGCATGAGGGGAAATGGCGGCTTGCCAGGATAAAAGGCCTTCATGGCCAAGTGGAGCATCACCGAGGAATCCTTGCCGATCGAATAAAGCATCACCGGATTGCTAAACTCAGCGACAACCTCGCGGATGATATAGATGCTCTCGGCTTCCAAGCGTTGCAGATGAGTGAGCGATTTGGTCATAAATTTTAGTTCCTTTACCAGGATTGATGTCGGCGGGGCCAATTTTCAGTCTGAAGGAATAGTTAACCGATCATCAAAAAATGCTGTTTGGCAGATAAGGGGTGCTCAATTCAACTGCGATTACATGAAACATAAGTAATGCGATTCGCAATCAACCTAAGCCCCTAACCTGGTTTGCTTGTGCAAGTGGTGTGGCGAAGCCAAAAAACAAGTCAGACCAATGGTCTAAACGCGGGCGCACCGTGACAGCTTTCATTCTATTTTTTGTTAATTTTTGGACGATTTTGCCATGTGTCGAAGAAAGCCCAAAAATTGAAGGAAAAAGACAGGTAATTCTATTTTAAATTATAATATCCCGAGTTTGTCCCAAGTTAATAGAAGGGCTAAGGATCGAGCCATTGCCCTGTCCCTATTAGCGTCACATTAACCGGTTATGTGGCTAATTGAACCCTAACAAATTTCGCGAAAAACGGTTTTGCCGGGCCATGATTTGCCTTTTAGAAACCCGGCAATACATCCACCGTCCATCGCCTCTATGCGTATTAGGCCACTATTTATACTGGATAATCTCATCATGGCGTCATCGACAATCCATCCGACAGTCGCCTCTTCCTGGCTCCGCAGCCCAAATTTTGACCTTACCTTTATTGGGCTACCGCTGATCCTTGCGCTGCTGTCCGGCATTGCGGTGGTGACACATCCCCACTTGTTCTATTTCATCCTGATGGTCGATTTATGGATCCTTGGCTATCACCATGTGATCTCGACTTACACAAGGCTTTGCTTCGACAAGAAAAGCTATCAGCAACACAAGTTTCTGATTCTGTATTTGCCCTTTATTGTATTTGCCGCGACGATTGCTTTGGCATTCTCCTTCGGAATCTGGCTAATATTCACTATCTATCTTTACTGGCAATGGTTTCACTATACCCGCCAGAGCTGGGGCATCAGTCAAGTTTATCGGCGCAAGTCCAACGGCACCGTCAGTGAAAGCCTCTGGGTCACACAGGCCGCCTTTTACCTTTTGCCCTTTTGGGGGATCGTATATCGGTCCTGGCAGGCGCCGGAAAAATTCCTGGGAACGAAAATTTGGGTTATCCCGACCCCGGAATTCTTGGTCTATCTCACTGGGATAGCGGCCATAGGCAGTATCTTGATATGGGGTTATCAGAGAATCCGCGCCTTCGCCCAAGGGCAAGGTTCGGTTCCTCATACCTTATATATGCTGTCCCATTGGTGCATTTTTGGAACCGGCTATCTCTTGATCGAAGACATCACCTTTGGCTGGCTGGTCATCAATATTTGGCACAACGCCCAGTACATCTTCTTTGTCTGGCTCTTTAACACGAACCGCTTCAAGAACGGTATTGACGACAAGGCTCGCTTCTTATCCATGATCAGCCAACCCAAGATGTGGTGGGCTTATCTGGTTGTATGCCTGGCCATCACCACCATCCTTTATACCGGCCTGAACTCCTCGAAAGAAATCTTTCTGGCCTTGGGGATCCCCTCCATGATCGTGATCTATCAAACCATCAACTTCCATCATTACATTGTCGATGCCCTCATATGGAAAGCGCGCAAAAAACCCATGCAGAAAACAATGGGGCTATCCTAGAGATTGCGGAAAATACCAAGATTCGAAGCGGTTCGGTTGTTAGAGCGCAGAACAATCACCGGAGCCGAGCCACTCCAGATCACCACGCCATGCCCCGTACCATGATTGCAAAGCCGCTCATAGCCTGCGCTAAACTAGGACTATCAGCTGGACTGATAATCTGGTTTGGGCAGCAATTCGACTGGCGGCTCATTCAGCAAAACCTTGGTGAAATGCGTCCCACTTCCGCAATCAGCTGCCTGGGTTGTATGCTCCTTATTACAATAGTAAGCGGCCTGCGGTGGCATATGGTGATGAGCGAACTAAGGCTGCCGCTTAGCCGCAAATTTGCCCTGTCCTCTATCTTTGTTGGCGCGTTTTTTAGCCAAGTCTTCCCCACATCAGTAGGTGGCGATGCCGTTCGCGTCTGGCACGTCTGGCGCAAAGGCACTCCAAAAGGCAGCGCGTTTCTTAGTGTGTTACTGGAGCGTTTATCAGGCGTTGCAGCGCTCGTCGTTATGGTCGCGATCGGCACTGCTCTTCTCAACAAAGAAATCGATGATGCTCCAATTTGGTTCTTTTTGATGGCTGTATTGCCAGCTTTCGGGATTGGCGTTCTCTTTATTTCCAGGCTCGACAAGCATAATCGCCTTGCTTGGTTCCCTTGGCTAAAAAACGTATCTTCGCTGTCAATGCCAGTCCGACGCATCTTGTTTTCATGGCCATTAGCTCCGCGCCTTTTCATGCTTTCTATTGGGGGACATTTTCTTGCTTGTTTAGCTCTATATTCCCTTGCTCAGGGTCTTGATTTCCCCTTGAGCCTTTTGCAATGCCTAGGCCTTTTGCCATCGGTCATCTTATTTTCACTTATACCTATTTCTTTTGCTGGTTGGGGTATACGCGAGGGTGCCATGGTGATCATGATGGGTTTTGCCGGACTGACGCCGGCCATGGCCTTATCCTTATCCATCCTCTTCGGATTGGCTCTCTTGGCCGCATCGCTGCCGGGGCTTTGCCTTTGGATGCTGAGATGCCCCAGATTCTAAGCACCGCCAACACAAGATGGGCTGCCGCTTTCAGCGTGATGATAACTATCGTCGCAGCCGTCTTAGGCTACTACTATGATAAGTTCTGGTGGCCACCGGATGAAGGCGCCTATGCCTACGTGGCCCAACGCGTTTTGGCCGGCGATGTGTTGAACGGCGACGTCCAAGACATTCATATGGGATATGTCAATATCCTGAATGCTATTGCCTTGGCCCTGTTTGGCGAGCAATTGGTTAGCCTGCGCATTCCACTTGTCATCGCTGGCCTTCTTCAAGCTTGCATCCTTTTTTACGTCTTCAGATGCAAAGGGCCCATCGCTGGCCTCTTGGCTTCGGTAACCTTGACCTGCTTATCCTTCGTGCAATTCCTAAATCCAACCGCACATTGGTATAGCTTATTTCTCCTAATCGCCATAATCGCTTGGCTTTCCTGGAAGATTGAAGACACACCCCGCCAGCTTTTCGTGGTGGGTCTGTTGGTCACCACGCTTTTTTTGTTTCGCCAGCTTTCCGGGGTCATCGCTGGGATTGGGATATTGTCTTACCTGCTCTTCAGGATGCCGCGCGGCCCAGGTGGTTCTGACGCCTATCTAGCGCGGATTTTGATGCTGACGATGGTGGCAGGTCTGTGTGGGTATCTTTTGGCGAAAACGTCCTTTGTAACAATGTTGGTTTTTGGCAGCTGGCCAATTTTAATTCTCTTGATTGGAACTATGCATGCCACCGTGTCAAACAGGGTTTTGCTGCCGCGGCTCGCAGCCATGTCCGCCGGTGGATTGGCCGCCGTGGCACCCTTGCTTATGTATCACATCCATTACGGGTCACTTGAAACTTGGTTTCACGACACGATCGTGACGGCCTTCGCCCTTACGAACTTGGCCTTTTTTGATGCACCGAGCTATTTCGCATATATAAAGTTCAGCATTTTTAGTCTATTGGACCCAGGTTTTTTTGAAGTCGCCCTAAACAATATCTATTGGGTTCTTCTGTTATTGGCCGCTCCTCTCCTGGGTTTTTTACTTCTGAAGCGCCTGCTCAACGAAATGCGAAATAACTTTACCCTTCATCCCTTGCCTTACATCGCTGTCTTTTACAGCCTAATTTCCCTGCATTACCAAATTCCCATTTATCTTTTTTACACGGTGGGAATTACCCTATGCGGGCTGCTTTTTCTGCTTTATCAACCACGGGCGAACCTTAGGAGCAGCATGCTTGTCGGCACGCTTATTTTTCTATCGGTCATGGGGCTGTACTATCATGCAGCTCAACCTCTGACGCGCGGCCTTGTTGCTACGCTAAAGGGCGAACGAATTGCGCTCTCATCTCAAAGACTCCCTAGCCCGGTAGGTCTTTCTATTCAGGCAGAAGATCACATTGTTTACCAGAAAATTTCCGAATTAGTGGAGGACAATGTAGCACCTGGGCAAAGTATATTGGCAATTCCTGCCAACCCTGAAATCTACTTCATCACCGGACGGAAAGCTCCCGTTCGATTTTTTAACTCCGCAATTGGTATTGTAGATAATCAAGAGCTAAAGGGTATTATCGGGACACTTAAAACTAATTCGCCAAGGCTTGTTTTTTATCGTCCCGATGACAAGTATAATACGCCATTCGGTGATCAGGTCATGTCCTTTGTCAGAACCCGTTACGAGCTCATCGACACTTTCAGCGGCTTTGAAGTTTACCGGAAAATTGAGACTACGGCTCAGTCACGCTCTTGAAACTTGGAGCGATGGTGCCTATCGATCAAATATCGCGGACGACGTTTCATTTCATCGTAAATTTGAGCAATGTATTGACCTATAATGCCAAGACTTATCATTAAAATTGAGCTCGAGAATAAGATCAGAATAATAACGGTCGTGAATCCCTCGACAGCTCCACCACCTAATTTTCGATAAATCGTTTGCACCATCACCAGCCCGGCAAAGATCAGAAAAAATACTCCAATAATTGTTACCAAATGCAACGGTTTTGCACTGAAGGAGACGATAACTTGAACTGCGGTACGAATGAGGGAAAACGATGACCATTTAGACTCTCCCGATGTCCGCCCTGGTACATCAAAATAGACATTTGCCTGAGAGTAGCCGAACCATGCGATCAATCCGCGGAAAAAGGTATTCCGTTCAGGCAAAAGTCTGTACGCGTCAACAACTTCCCTGTCCAGGAGTTTGAAGTCCGAGCTGCCTGACAGCTTGGTTGATGTCAATCGATCAAAAATGCTATAAAACAGCCTTGATCCGATTGAGGTCACTGCCGTTTCCACACCGCGGTCCTGTTTTACGGCATTGACGACCTTTACATCGCTTTCACGCCATAGCTGAAACATTTCTGGGATCAGATCCGGCGGGTGTTGCATGTCACAATCCATGACCACAACAGCTTTTCCTCGAGCCAAGTCCAGACCCGCCGAAATGGCGCCTTCTTTGCCGAAATTACGGGCAAGGGATGCAAACACCAATTCAGGAAACTCATCCGTCATGGAATCCAGGATCTGAGCCGTTTCGTCTATCGAACCGTCATCTATAACCACAATCTCAAAGGCAACACCCAATCGGGCGACTATGCCGTGAACAATCTCGAAATTCTCTCGAATTTGGTCGCCCTCGCAATAGGCTGGCATAACAACCGAGAGAACTGGCGCGTCGTTCATGCCGCCGCCCGCGCCGAAGCCGCTTTGCGTCCCGAAACCGTAACCGTGGTCGCAGGCAGCCATACATTTACTGGGGCCAAGAATTGAGGTGCCGGGATCTTAAGCGTCTTAAGAATATGGTTCATTGGAAAGGCATGCAGATAGGGTGTTTCCTCAACCTCCATCAATCCCACGCCGCGCATCAATGAGCCTAAACTGGACGAGTCATAGAACACTACATGTTCAGGGAATTTGAAGGATGGCCATTTGTTGCCCATCAGCTTTCGCCAAAAACCATTCATATCAGGCGCAGATAGGATCAGCCGTCCACCGGGTCCCAAATGATCCATTATTTTGAGAAGAAACTCTTTTGGATGGTAGATATGCTCGATCACATGGAGCGCCACAACACAGTCAAACTGCAGACCCGGCCGCAACGCTTCTATGCCTCCAATAAACACTTCATCCGCGTGATGTTTCGCACGTTCAGCACCACCTGAAGACATCTCGCAACCCGCCCGGCTGTCAAAATAAGGTTCTGCCTCGCGGAGAAAGTATCCATAACCACAGCCCACCTCCAAAAGTCGGCCACCGGTCATGCCAAGGGTATGCATTCGATTTAGAAGGCCACGGAATGTTCTGCGAAGGCTTTCCTCCTGACTGGAATAGTCTTCATAACCACCATCACTAGATTCAAAATACGAGTCCTCAAGGTATAGCTGTTCGATTCTTGATTCGGTCAAACGAGGAGACAGATACCAAACAGCGCACTCTTCACAACACACCACTTTAAAGGGATCTTTTTTATAGATTTTGGACTCTGTTCCACCCGCACCACAAAGGGGGCACACACATGTTTCCAACTCCGCTATCTTTATATTTGTGAAATCCACCATCGGTATAGCCTCTTAATCTGTCCGCTAATCTAACAGGAAATCAAACAAATTTTTCTAAAACTAGAGGATTTGTACCCATTGATGGATTAAGGTTTCGTCAACTTAGGCGTTGCCTTTAAAAATAGATTTTCTGCGGGATCCACTGCCTAGTGTTGGATCGCTGCGGATCCAATTAGAGCAACTAAGGGACTGATATCTTGTTCGAAAACGTTAAGGCCCAGCCGGTTTTTCCGACGCTAATATGGATTTTTGATTTACCGGCGGAGGTTCGCGATCGCATCAATCCCCAGATGCGCCAAGACTTGGATCGAATGACCGCGCCGCGTCCTCCCTTAAAGCCGGGAACCAATTGGCAAACCGAGGGGACGCTGCACGAATGGCCCCAGTTCGCAGAGCTGACCGCCTTGGTGCACAAGGCCGCACAAAGCGTTTTAGACAAGATGGCCGTGGAATATGATGACACGGTCATTACCGGTTCCTGGGCCAATATCAGCCCTCCGGGCGTGCCCCATCCCGCCCACATTCATCCCAACAACCTACTAAGTGCCGTTTATTACCTTTCAGCACCAGAAGGTGGAAACACCATTTTTTTTCACGATCCTCGTCCCCAGATCGAGATTATGGCCCCCCACTACAAAAACAGAAATCAGTTCAATTCGACCCTTCAGCATGTAGAGGTCAGCGATGGGCGCCTGGTGATGTTTCCGGCCTGGCTCGTCCACTCCGTGCCGCCCAATAACAGCCAGAGCCTTCGCATGAGTATTTCCTTTAATATCCTGCCCAGCCGGTTCAGTGATAAAGTCGCCGCTCCTAATTGGACCGGGCTGCCGCTGAAAGACCCCGGCGCCTAGGGTTTTTCAACACAAATCGCCCGGCCCTCCAAAGGACCTTGGACCCGATGCCTGCCAGGAGGCTCGCATCTGCCATTGACAAGATATGCCGTTGGCCGCGTACGAGACCACTGCCGACCAACATCTAAGAACCTCGGGCACGAAACAAAACACGTGAAATCTCTCCGATGCCTGCGTCAATTTGTCCATCGAATGAGACAAAATGTCCTCCCGAAAATGCCGCATTTTCTAACCTATTGAAATATATAAATATTTTTTCTGGCATGGAATTTGCTTAAAAATAATGGTTAACGGCGTATTAAGGTCGAATGAAGGCACCGACCGAAAGGAAGGACCATCCTAAGCGTCCTTTTAAAAACAGCCGAAATAAAAGGGGCCCGGGAAACATCGGGTAGGGAGGGGAATCTATGCCACAGTTTATCACGAGATTAATGTCGCGCGCCTATCCGCGAAAGCAGAGTGTGCTGAGCTGTGGCAAGCAATTTTAAATTTTAGACTTAGGGTTGGCCCGGGCTGATAAGGCTTGGCGCCAAGGTGTGAGCACGGAGTGCGTTTATAATAACAACCAAAGGAGAAAATAGATGAAACAAAGGCGATTAAGAAATTGGTTGACCAGCGCCGCCGTCGCGGCGGCTGTGGCGTCAACCGTCGCGCTGCCGCAAGGCGCCGTCGCCGAGGAAACACAATATTTCCCGGTTGCCAGCAGTCGAGTGGGTCCCTATTCGGCCATGGGCACGGGATATTATGGCGCTCAAATCGACTATATGAATTACATCAACATGAACGGCGGCGTGAACGGCGTGATGTTGACCTGGGAAGAATGTGAAACCGAGTACAACGCGGTTAAGACGGTCGAATGCTACCAGCGTTTGCTTGAAAAAGACGGTCAAAAGATTGTCGTATTCGACACTCTTGGCACACCGGGCGCCTATGCTGTGATTAACCGGATGGCTGACGACAACGTGGTCCTGGCCCAATATGGCTACGGTCGAACCGATGGCGCCGATGGCCGGGTCTGGCCTTGGGTCTTTAACGCAGCCAGCCACTATTGGTCCCAAATCGCGGTCAAGATGAAGTTCATGGCCGAGCAAGAGGGCGGCATCGAACAGATGAAGGGCAAGAAAATCGTTCACCTTCATATTGACTCTGCCTATGGCCGCGAACCTCTGCCTGCGATGAGAAAAATCGCCGAGGATTGGGGTGTCGAACTGGTGGAGATCTCAATTCCGCCGCCCGGTTTGGAGCAGCAGTCTCAATGGCTCCAAATCAGAAGAGAGAACCCCGATTGGGTGACGTTCTGGGGCGCTGGTTCCGGCATGAACTCCACCGCCATGACCAATGCTGCGCGCGTGGGTTTCCCGCGTGACCGCATGATGTATGTCACGTTCGGCGCCGCCGAAGAGGACATGTATCCAGCCGGCGAAGCTGCGGTCGGTACCTATGCGGTTGCCAATGCCTTACCGGGCGATGAATACCCGTTGGTGGCGGCGATCAAGGAACAGGTCTATGGCGCGGGCAAGGGCAATTTGGCCGATGAAAGCCGTGTTGGGTCCGTTTATTGGAATCGCGGACTTGGCGCTGCCGTCATGTGGATCGAGGCATTGAAAAATGCCCAGGAAATGCATGGCAAGGAAGGCAAAGCTGTAACCGGTGCCGAATTCCGGGACGGCTATGAAGCCCTAAACATGACCGAAGAACGCCTTGGCGAGATCGGCATTCAGGGCATGGTCGCGCCCTTTGCGATTTCTTGTGAGAATCATGAAGGCGCCGGCAAATTTGCCGTCATGCAGTGGGACGGAGAAAAATTCGAGCAAGTTACCGGATGGGAAGCTCCGCTCGACCCCGCCTATATCAGGCAACTGGTAGAGGATTCCGCTGCGAAGTTTGCCAGTGAAAACAATATAACCCCGAAACAGTGCTAAAACTGTCAACTTGCCACTAAAATGAAGGGGGACTGAAAATGACGAAGATTCCCGACTTGTTTTCGGTCCCTCTTCAACTTTTGAAGATTTAATCCAAGTTCCCTCTCGTGGGCAAAATGTCACTCCATTCATAGCAGAAGAGACATGAGCGCTAAATCAGACAATATTTTGGAAATCGATGGGATCGAAGTCGTTTACGATAACGTCATCGCCGCGCTTCACGATGTGTCTCTGACGGTGCCGCGCGGCAAGATCGTCGCCCTCCTCGGAGGCAACGGCGCAGGTAAGAGCACCACCCTGAAGGCCATATCAACCATGCTGGCCGCCGAACGGGGCAAGGTGACTCAAGGAAAAATCACCTATGACGGACAGCAGGTGAAGAACCAAAACCCAGCCGAGATGGTCGGGCTGGGTCTTGTCCAGGTGCTTGAGGGCAGACGATGCTTTGGACATCTCACCGTCGAAGAAAACATAATTGCCGGTGCTTATTCGCGTAAGCTCTCAAAGTCGGATATTAAAAACGAGCTTGACAAAATATACGGCTATTTCAATCGACTAAGAGAACGGCGTAAAAGCCAAGCAGGTTTTACATCGGGCGGCGAACAGCAGATGGTGGCCGTCGCGCGCGCCATGATGGCCAAGCCCAAAATGCTCCTACTTGACGAACCATCAATGGGTCTTGCCCCTCAATTAGTCGCTGAGATTTTTAATATCGTCCAAGAACTGAACCGAAATGAAGGCGTGAGCATTTTGCTTGCTGAGCAAAATACCAACGTGGCCCTTCGCAATGCCGACTATGGATATATCATTGAAACCGGCAACGTCATGCTGCATGGAACGGCCGAGAGTTTATTGGATGATGAAAAGGTAAAAGAACTCTATCTCGGAATATCAAAAGAAGGCAGAAAGAATTTCCGGGACGTCTTAAGAGAAGAAAGCGCGTAATCTGTGGATTTTTGAACTGCACATACCGAAGATAAACTAAGGCAACTCGTGGACAGCTATGACACAGACTAGAAACTTTCCGATTGGCGATCCTATTTTGGAGATTGACGGTATTTCGCTCAGTTTTGGCGGCGTCCAAGCCATAACGGATTCGTCCTTTAACATCCGCGAACATGAAATTCGTGCCATCATCGGTCCAAATGGGGCCGGAAAAAGTTCCATGCTTAACTGCATCAATGGAATCTATAAGCCCCAACAAGGAACGATTAAGTTCAAAGGCAAGCTTCTTGAAAAAATTAATCCCAACTTTGTCGCACGAACCGGAATCTCAAGAACTTTCCAAAACCTGGCATTATTTAAACGTATGTCCGTACTGGACAATATTCTCGTAGGGCGCCGATTGCATATGAAGGCCAACTTTTTACAAGTGGCATTTCAACTTCCCAGCGCCACCGCGGAAGAACGCGTTAACCGTCAAAAGTGCGAAGAGATCGTAGAGTTTTTGGAGATCGTAAACATTAAGGATACGCCGGTCGGCAATCTTCCCTATGGCTTGCAAAAGAAAGTGGAACTGGGCCGTGCCCTCGCCACTGAGGCCGAAGTGCTTTTGCTTGACGAACCGATGGCCGGCATGAACGTAGAAGAAAAACGCGAAATGTGCCGATTTATTCTCAAGGTCAACGATGAGATCGGTACTACGATGGTTTTGATCGAGCACGATATGGGTGTGGTTATGGATATTTCCGACAGCGTTGTCGTGCTCGACTACGGCAAGATAATCGCGGACGGTCCGCCCGATGAAGTCCGATCCAATCAAGACGTGATCGACGCATACCTTGGAGTAGCCCATGACTGAGTTCCTGTTTTTTATCGAGGTTGTGGTAGGCGGGCTGCTGGCCGGGACTATGTACTCGCTGGTCGCGTTGGGTTTTGTGCTGATTTATAAGGCCTCCTCCACGTTTAACTTTGCCCAAGGCGCGATGGTGTTTTTTGCAGTGCTCGCGTTTGTGGGCTTCATGGAACTTGGGCTACCGGCCATATTAGCGTTTTTTGTTACCATCCTTTTGATGGTTTTAGTGGGTTTTTGCACCGAGCGCCTGGTTCTGGAACCTTTGATGAATCAGAGCGAAGATACGCTTTTGATGGCCACCATCGGGCTCGGATTTGTGCTTGAGGGATTGGCACAAGCGGCCTGGGGTGTGGAAGTCAGGCGGCTGGACCTTGGGATCGGTGACTTCCCAATTCCATGGATCGCCGATAATCTGGGTCTGTTCATAAGTGCCCTGGATCTCACGGCGGGCCTCGTTTCCGCGGTAATGATCATCGGTCTGGCGCTGCTCTTCAAGTACACCAAGATGGGCTTGGGGCTTCGCGCGGTCGCTGATGATGCCGGGGCGGCAAGTTCGATCGGTATTCCCCTAAAGAACATCATGCTGTTGGTGTGGTCGGCAGCGGGCGTAGTCGCCCTGGTGGCCGGCATGATGTGGGGCGCCCGTGCCGGGGTTCAGTTTGCCCTGGTTGATCTTGCATTGAAGGCGTTGCCGGTTCTGATCATCGGCGGTTTTTCATCAATTCCGGGCGCGATCGTCGGCGGCCTGATTATTGGTGCAACGGAGAAAGTGCTTGAGGTTTATGTGGGGCCATACTTCGGCGGCGCCATTGAAGGCTGGGCACCCTATGTGCTGGCGATATTCTTCTTGCTCTATCGGCCTGAAGGCCTTTTCGGCGAAAAGATCATTAGGCGGGTGTAAGGGAGGTCGTCACATGAGTTCGAAACCGCTTTTTATGACCTATACCAAGGCTGACATCGCCAACTTCGTTATTTTGATGGTTTTGGCATTTGTCATCATCCCGATGACGGTAACGTCCGACTATTGGTATACCTCGATCCTTATACCTTGGTTGTGTCTTGCGCTCGCCGCTATCGGACAGCAAATTGTCATGGGTTATGCGGGGCAGTTAGCTCTCGGCGGCGCCGGCTTCATGGCGGCTGGGGCCTTTGCCTGTTACAACCTCATTCTCCGCGTGCCTGAATTTCCGTTTTTCGTTTCCTTGATTTTATCGGGCCTGATCGCCGCCGCTTTCGGGATCATTTTTGGCCTGCCCAGTTTGAGGGTTCGGGGGATCTACTTAATGGTCGCCACCCTTGCATCACAGTTTTTCATCATCTGGATGATCGATAAATTTGGCTGGTTCAAGAACTACGACACTTCGGGGATCATTACCGCACAGGATATTGTTATTTTAGGAAAACCCTATACCTCGCCAATGGAGATGTTCCTCGTTGTTGTTGTAGTTGTCGCTGCCCTTACTTTAATAGCAATGAACATGGCAAGGGGCAGTACCGGCCGTAACTGGATGGCGGTTCGCGACATGGACATCGCCGCTGAATCGATGGGGATATCACTGCTAAAGACAAAGCTGCAGGCCTTTGCCATCTGTGCCTTTTATTGCGGCATCGCCGGCGCGCTGTTTGCTTTCACTTACTTGAAGTCGCTCGAGCCAGTGGCCTTTGACATAAAACTGTCCTTCAAGATTCTATTCATGGTCATTCTTGGCGGCCTTGGCACGATCAACGGGGCCTTTATCGGCGCGGCATTTATTCTGCTGTTTCCCGTCTTGCTAAACAGCATCGGCAACAATGTTTTTCACGGGGCTATCGATGCAACAATCATCTCTTCCATCGAACAGGTGGTCTTTGGCGTCTTGATCATCGTCTTCATGATTTATGAGCCCCTCGGGATGGCAAAGCTATGGGAAAACATCAAACAAAAATTTAGGAAAAAGCAAACACCAAGCGCTGCGGAGCCAAAGAACCCAGATAGACTCAAAAAGCAACCTGGCTAAATTGCTCAAAGACCACGATTCCACCTCCTTACTGCTGTAAAATGGCGAGACTAGGTGATTTTGCATCACGCCGTCTCGCGGCCGTGACATTGTAATTGCGGAAAAATCAAGGATGCGCAATTATCGGCGGTGGAGTCTGGTCATCGGTTGCGGGTGTGTAGTGCAAAATAACCCCGTTTGCAGGTCTTAATGCCGTCCTTTTGGGCCAAAAAGACATGGGCGATGGGAAACTTAAGCATCTTGCATTAGCTATCAAGCTCGTTCCGAAAGACTTCCCATAATAGCGCCAAACCGCTGAATTCTCAGCGATTTGGTGGAACAAATGGACGGCACTGCGGGAGATAAGATGCAGCGGGATCCGGCGTTCAAAGCGCCCGAAGACACAGATGCTGGTCCTGAATTTGGCCCTTGGCTCGCGCAGGCCTCCATTCTAGTAGTGGACGACGAGCCAGGTATGCGCAACTTTCTGTCTCGTACTTTGGGCCCAAGGTGCAAACGCGTCGAGACGGCTTCCAGTACCGCCGAGGCATCTCGTATCCTAGATGAAGACCACTTCGACGTCATAATTCTGGACAACGTCATGGCCGGCCAGCATGGTGTCGCTTGGCTCGCCGAACAACGGGCCGTGGGATTTTTTGCAGACGCTATTTTGATCACGGCCTACGCAGACCTCGAGACCGCCATCCAGGCCCTTCGGGCGGGCGCGGCCGATTTCGTTCTAAAACCCTTCCGCTCCAACCAAATACTCAACGCCATCGCACGATGTTTGGATCGCCTGCGACTGCAGCGGGAAAATTATGTTCTCCGGCACGAATTGCGGTCCAATTCCGGACGAAGCTTGAGTGACAATCTGATCGGCCAGTCCAAGGCCGTGCAATCCGCTCGCGAGGCAATTCAGCGGGTTGCCCCCTTGCCCACTTCGGTCCTAATCACTGGGCAGTCCGGCACAGGCAAGGAGGTCGCGGCCCGTTCGCTGCACGCCTACTCGGATCGAGATGACAAGCCCTTTGTGGCGGTGAACTGCGCCGCCATTCCAATGGATATGATAGAGAGTGAGCTTTTTGGGCACGTCAAAGGTGCGTTTACTGGCGCACACGCCGCGCGGGACGGTCTGTTCCTGCACGCCCAGGGCGGTACACTTTTCCTTGACGAGATCGGCGACCTTCCCCTGCCCCTTCAGGGCAAATTATTACGGGTCTTGGAAGATAAGCGTGTTCGTCCCGTGGGATCGGAACGAGAAATTCCAGTCGACTTACGGTTCGTTTTCGCAACCAACTCTGATCTGGAACAGCAAGTGGAAGAAGGCAATTTCCGAGCCGATCTTTATTTCCGCATTAATGTGATGCAGATCAACCTCCCCCCGCTCAGGGATCGGGGCAATGACGTGCTGGAATTGGCGGAATTGTTCATGCACGAACTCTCCCGACAACTCGGCATGCCGCCGATCGCATTTAGCGAACACGACCAGACCAAACTTGCCCACTACGATTGGCCGGGGAATGTCCGTGAATTGAGAAACTTTGTCGAACGCGCCTTGATCCTCGGCCGATTCCCTGAAGAGTTTGGCGTCGAAAACGGCGTCACCAAAAATCCCGAAAGCAGCCTTGCCGAGATCGAAAGGCGACACATTCTGTCGGTCTTAGCCGAGGTCGGTGGAAATAAAGATAAGGCGGCTCGCCGCCTGGGTGTGTCCCGCCGAACCATCGACCGCAAATGCGCCGCGTGGAATGTCTAAAGCGGCAACAGCGATCTTTACCACTTGGCGAAAACGTTCGGTCCGCTTTCGCCTCCTGGCCCTCGCCCTGCTGCCAACATTGGTCATCCTTCCTCTGTTGATGACGATCAGCATTTCCCGCTGGAGCGAAAGGTTCGATGCGACATTAATCTCAAAGGTCAATGGCGACCTGACTATTGCGCACGAGTATCTCTATCGCATCCTTGAAACGACAGAAGATAGAATTGGAGCTTTGGGACGGTCAGCCGCCTTCAGAGACATTATTCAAGAATCAAAAGACATTGATCGGTTTTTGGATGTCAGCCGACAGCAACTCGGATTGGATTTCCTTTATGTGGTTGAACCCGATCGTGATGTGATCGGTGCAGCTCCCGATCATCCCCTCGAAAAGATTCGCACGGATTGGCCAATCATAGAGCTTTCGCTCACGGGGCAAGCCAACACGGCCATCGATCTCTTTTCCGAGTCAGAGCTGGAGGCCTTGTCACCGTCGCTTGCCGAGCGGTCTCATTTTGACCTGGTAGAGACACCCAATGCGGTCCAGACCGATCGCGAGGCCGAAACCCGAGGTATGGTCATCCAATCAGCGTCCCCAGTTACACTATCGGGTGGCGAAAGCGCCGCTTTGGTCGGCGGGATATTGCTTAACCGGAATCTGATTTTCATCGATACGATAAATGACCTTGTCTACCAAGAAGCCAGTCTTCCCGAAGGCAGTAAAGGCACGGCCACCTTATTTCTGGATGACGTGCGGGTCAGCACCAATGTCCGTCTTTTTGAAGGCAGTCGCGCCTTGGGGACACGTGTATCTGCAGTCGTACGCGAGGCCGTTCTGGGTCAGGGGCACACCTGGCTTGATAGGGCCTTTGTGGTCAATGACTGGTATATCTCTGCTTATGAACCGATCGTGGACAGCTTTGGGAAACGGATCGGTATGCTCTACGTCGGGTTCCTTGAAGCCCCTTTTCGTCAAGCCAAGTACGAAACCTTGCTGACCACGGCGCTGGCATTTCTCATCATTATCGGCGCCACAGTTCCAATTCTCCTAAGTTGGGCCCGGAGCATCTTCAGGCCCCTGGAGCGAATGACCGGAACCATTGCCAAGGTCGAGAAAGGCGATCTGGATTCAAGAACCGGCATAAAAAATGCCGATGACGAAATAGGACAGGTCGCGGTTCATCTGGATGATCTTCTCGACCAGGTCCAAGCCCGGGAACGAGACCTGAGAATATATAACGAGGAGCTGAACAAGCGTGTCGATGAACGCACCCGCGAGCTGCGATTGGCCAACCGTCAACTGGAGGCTACGACAAAGCAACTGATCATGTCGGAAAAACTTGCCGCCATCGGTGAAATTACCGCGGGCGTGGCTCACGAGATAAACAATCCCATCGCGGTGATGCAGGGGAATCTGGAAATCATTCGCAATGTGATGGGCGAAAAAGCAGATGACGCCAAAACCGAATTAAGGCTCCTTGACGAGCAAATACATCGGATCAATCAGATTGTCACAAAACTACTGCAATTCGCCAAACCAGAAGAATATGCGGATTATGTTGAACGCCATCGGCTTCAAGATGTCATTGACGACTGTCTTCCCCTTGTCCATCACCTCCTGCAAAAGTCCGATATTGAGATTGTTCGGCGAGAAAAAGCGAGCCGCCATGTCTTGATGAACCGAACCGAGCTTCAACAAGTCCTGGTGAATCTAATTGTGAATGCCATACACGCCATGCCGGACGGCGGCGCTCTCACAATCAGCACCTCCGATGCGACCCAAAACAGCCTATTGGGCGTCTGTATTAACGTAACAGATACAGGCATCGGCATGGCGGAAGACGTGATGAACAAGGTGTTCGATCCCTTCTTTACAACCAAGCGCCAGGAAGGGACCGGACTTGGCTTGTCCATCACCCACACTTTGATTGATCGCCAAGGCGGAACCATTAGCGTTGAGAGTGAACTGGGCAAGGGCACCACGTTCATAATTTGGCTGCCCGAGGCTTCATGACGACCCTCGGGACGTGGAGACGAACCCAAGCCCAGGATGAGAAAAAAGTTATCGATGACGCGTAATCCAGGGGAACCGGGCCGGTTCAATCCCGCTTTGTCTCTAACGCGTGCTACCGTCGGAAACAGGGATTTTCGATGCTAATCTTCTAACCAGCATCGCCCCTATAAAGAAGCTCTTGCGCGGAGAGGGAGCGAGGCGCATCGAGCCTTGAGGGCTTTCGTCCTTTCTTCGAAAAGACTGCCACCCTGCCGTCGATGGGGAATTGGGGCGGCATTTCACCAGGCGAAAAGCCTTTGGCGGAGAGAGAGGGATTCGAACCCTCGATGGGCGATTAACCCATACTCCCTTAGCAGGGGAGCGCCTTCAGCCACTCGGCCATCTCTCCGTCTATGTTTCAATGTCCGAAAATAATAATCTTTTCTACCTTATCACCATTTTCTAAACGACCAAAATCGACCATTTGGTGCCAGACCCACCAAGAAAAT
>JBCCHN010000034.1:0-44986 GCA_039028695.1 Pseudomonadota bacterium | reverse complement strand
GAGTGCTGATGGGGCGACCTTGAGTCGCTGGCTCAACAGTAATCTGGTGGATGCGGCGCTCCACTTCGGCCCTATCCCCGGATCGGGATTTGAATCCGATCCTCTTTTTGAAGAGCGCTTGGTGTTGGTTTCCAGCGAAGATAGGCCTCTTCAACGGTGGGACTCGAATTATATTTATGTGGATTGGGGGGAGCGTTTTCGCCGCGACCATGCCCTCGCCTACCCGGTCACCGAAACGGCTGCTGTGACCTTTGGAGAGGGCACCTTGGCCCTTAGCTATCTGCTGCAACAAGGGGGATCGGGCTACTTCCCTTTCCGTATGGTCCAAAATCACCTGGACAAGCAAACACTGTTCTTGGTTCCAAAAGCCCCGGAGTTCACCCGGCAAGTCATGCTGTCCCGATCCCCTCTATTCCCGCCATACGACTGGTATGAGGCCTTTCGGAATCACTTCATGGAGCGGGGACAAGGCACTATTGACCCTTAAATCGCGGCTTTCTTTTCTCGTTAAAAGCCGCCACCCCTTCCAGTCGATCCGCCGTGGTAACGGTTCGATTATAGGCTTCAATCTCGAAGGCCAGGCCGTCAGCAAGCGACATTTGCAAGCCCCGGTGGATGGCCTGTTTGGCCAAGCGCACGGCGACAGGTGCGTTTTCACTCAAGCGAGACGCCACCTCGATGGCAGCTTCCACGAGCTGATCCTGGGGTAGCACCCGGTTGACCAGGCCCCACTCGAAGGCCTCAGCAGCGGAAAAGGGTTTCGCAGAAAGGATGATTTCCTTGGCCCGGCGTTCCCCCACCGCCCGCGCCAGGGTCTGGGTTCCCCCAGCACCCGGGATGAACCCGAGGGAAGTTTCGGTCTGGGCGAAGCGGGCCGTGTCAGCGGCATAAAGAAAATCCAACGCGCAAGCAATTTCACAGCCGCCCCCATAAGCCGCGCCGTTAACGGCGCCGATAACAGGAAGAGGGCAATCGATCAAAGCCCGGATCATGCGTTCGTAAAGGAGGTGCTGCGTGGCCCAGGCCGAATCGCTCATGCCGTGGCGCTCTTTTAAGTCCGCACCCGCGCAAAAAGCCCGATTTCCAGACCCTGTCAACACGACGCAGCGGGTACCGAAAGCCTCCAGCGCCAAGCCTTCAAAAAGATCAATAAGATCCCGAGCCATCTGCGTATTGAAGGCATTGGCGGCTTCCGGCCGGTTCAATTTCACCACCAGGACATGAGGCGCTGCTTGCGAAAGCTCGAGAGTTTGATAGCTGGCATCCATCGCAAAAGTCCGTTCTCAAGGTAATATAAAGCGCGGTATTCACCACTTAGTCCTGCCTACCGACAAGAAGCCTTGCCGAAGAGGTGGAGACTAAAATAAAAAGTCCTAGGCGCGCAATGCGAGAGCAAAGATGACCTACCAACTGGATCATGAGGACATTCGTCAGGCGGTGCGCCAGCTTTGCAGCGGCTATCCTGGGTCTTATTGGCGCCAATGTGACCGCGAGCAAGCCTATCCCAAGGCATTTGTCCAGGCCCTCACCCAGGCCGGCTTTTTGGGAGCCCTTATACCCGAAACCTACGGTGGCTCGGGCCTACCCCTTTCCGCGGGCGCGGCTATTCTGGAGGAAATCCATCGCGCGGGCTGTAACGCGGCCAGCTGCCATGCCCAGATGTATACTATGGGCACAGTGCTGCGCTTTGGGTCCGAGGCTCAAAAACAAAAGTATTTGCCTGGTATCGCCGACGGTCGCTTACGTCTGCAAGCCTTTGGCGTGACCGAACCGGAAAGCGGTACCGACACCACCTCCTTGCGAACAACGGCCCGACGCGATGGGGATCGCTATTTCGTCTCCGGGCAAAAAATTTGGACCTCTCGGGCAGAACATTCGGACCTCATGCTGCTGCTCTGCCGCACCACACCTAGGGAACGGGTCGCCAAGAAAACGGACGGCCTGTCGGTGCTGTTGGTGGATATGTGCGATGCCTTGGCCGAGGGTCTGACCATCCGGCCCATCCGCACCATGATGAACCATGCTACCACCGAGGTTTTCTTCGACGACGTCCCGGTTCCGGCGGGGAACCTGGTCGGCCAGGAAGGTGAGGGTTTTCGCTATATCCTTTCGGGCCTCAACGCAGAGCGTATGTTAGTGGCCGCGGAATGCATCGGCGATGCAAAGTGGTTCATTGAAAAGGCAACCGCTTATGCTGGCGAGCGCTCGGTTTTCGGGCGGCCCATTGGGAAAAATCAGGGTATACAGTTTCCCATCGCTCGCGCCTACAGCCAGATGCGCGCCGCCGAGCTGATGTTGCGGGAGGCGCTTCGTCTTTTTGACGGGGGAGAAAATCCTGGTGAGGAGGCCAACTTGGCCAAGCTCTTGTGCGCCGACGCTTCATGGGCCGCCGCCGAGGCCTGTCTCCAAACCCATGGTGGTTTCGGCTTTGCAGAAGAATTCGATATCGAACGCAAATATCGGGAAACCCGCCTTTACCAGGTTGCCCCCATTTCAACCAATCTGGTGCTCAGCTATATCGCCGAACATGTGCTGGGCCTGCCCCGATCATACTGACCGGATTTTTTGAACGCAAAAAATTGCAAACTGAGGGAACGACAAGGTGCGCTTCTTCTGCAAGAAAGCACACCTTGTCAAACTCCCTTGCCTACGACAGAAGGTCTTGCGCTGGAGTATAGCTGTAGCCAAGGTCGTCGGCGACGGCCTGGTAAGTCACCTTACCCTCGCAGACATTCAAGCCGGCCATGAGGTGAGCGTTTTTGCTCAAAGCCGTTTTCCAGCCCTTATCCGCGATGGCAACTGCGTGTTCGAGGGTGACGTTGTTCAAGGCATAGGTTGAAGTCCGCGCCACGGCGCCCGGCATGTTGGCGACACAGTAGTGAACCACGCCGTCCACCACATAGGTGGGGTCCTGGTGGGTGGTCGCCTTGGACGTTTCAAAGCAGCCACCCTGGTCGATGGCGACGTCCACGATTACGGCGCCGTCCTGCATGGTGGCCAGCATTTCGCGAGTGACCAACTTGGGCGCGGCCGCACCAGGGATCAATACAGCGCCGACCACCAGATCTGCCTCGGCCACGAGCTTTTCCAAGGTCGCCTTGGTCGAGTAAATGACCTTAGCCGAAGCCTCGAAGTGGTTTTCCAAACGCTCGAGAGCCGCCGGATTGCGATCCAGGATAGTCACATCCGCATGGTTGCCAACGGCCATCTGAGCAGCGTTGAAACCCACAACACCGCCACCGATGACCACGACCTTGCCCGGCGCCACACCGGGCACGCCGCCGAGCAGTACCCCACGGCCACCATGGGCCTTTTCCAACGCAGCCGCGCCGGCCTGAATGGACATGCGCCCCGCCACTTGGCTCATGGGTTTGAGCAGGGGCAGGCCGCCATTGGAATCCGTCACCGTTTCATAGGCAATACAAACCGCGCCCGAGGCCACCAAATCCTTGGTCTGCTCGGGGTCGGGCGCCAGGTGGAGATAGGTGTAAAGGATCTGACCTTCACGGAGCATAGCCCGCTCAACGGCCTGGGGCTCCTTAACTTTGACGATCATGTCGGCCTGGGCAAAGATCTCGGCGGCCGAGCCGAGCACTTCGGCGCCGGCCGCTTGATAGGCCTCGTCTAGAGCGCCGATTCCCGCGCCGGCTGCCGTCTCGACAATAACCTTATGGCCACGGCCCGACAGCTCAGCCACGGATTCCGGGGTCAAGCCGACTCGGTACTCATGGTTCTTAATTTCCTTTGGTACTCCAATTAGCATTGCTCTCTCCTCATTCCGCGGCCGGCTCGTTAACCGCCCATTTCATGCTTTCGCCAAAACACTGATCCGGCCGACTGTAGCCCAAACGCCAGAACCCCGTCAGCCATCCTTCCATTCGGCGAACCAAATGACGACTCCAACCGGCATGCGCAATAGCCAGATGGAACTTTTCGTTGGTGTCAAGTGGCCTGGATTTCGACGGACACCTGAGGCCAGTAAGATTTGATTATGCCATGCCATGCAAGACAGGCTAAAGGCAGCAAAATACATCTCTATAAGAATGCTAAATTACATAAATTAAACTTTTACGCGCATTTATTGATATGAGATGTCCTCACCATCGATTGGCTGTCATCGTGGCTCCCTACATCCTACCTCAATACATGAACCGAGCAGGGTGCATGGCGGACCACGCGGGCGGCGGTGGAGCCCAGAAGGTAGTCGCTCAATTCAGGCTTATGGGAGCCCACAATGATGCAATCGGCTTTCGAGGCTTCCGCAAACTCGATCAAGGCAATTCCGGGATTGCCAGAGAGGGTCACCAGCTCTACGTCATTTGCATCACCGATACGCTTGCTCATTTGTTCCTTGGCCGCTTTTTCAGCAGCATCGGCATGATCGACCGGAATGTAATACTTAACAAAACCGGGGACCGGCTCGAGAACATGAACGGCCGTGATTTTTCCGCCTGGTGATTTAAGCCGCCGAGCTAGGTCGAACGACGTCGAGCCGTGACCGTGGCCCAATCCAAGAGCGACAACAATATTCTCGTACATGGTCCCATCCTTAATCAAACACCCCAAGTGCTACAGCTTGACCTCAATGGCCCGCCCTTGGGACTTGGCAGACTCTAAAGCGACGGAGGCCATAGCCAGATCCTGCAACCCTACGCCTGTCCCGTCAAACAAAGTAATTTCTGCGTCACTGCTCCGGCCTCGGAGTCGATGCCGATCTCCTCGGCGAGGCTTTTCACCCGCTCCACCATCTCAGGGCGGGGATTCCAGACCACCGAACGCTCGATGCTGCCCTGTTTGATGGCGGCGCGCAACTGAATGGCAGACTGATGGTTGGTGAGCCAACGGGACATGCTATTCGGCCAATATCCGCCGGACTTAAGACCCAGTAAATGCCCTGACCGATCGGAGCCCAACTAAATCCATAGAGCGCATCCGCATAATCACTGCTCTCGCGCACGACCGGTAAGTTATAGGCATCCCCGCTGGCCATGGCCGCAAAGACCGCCTCGACGGCATGGTTAGCGCTCTCTTGGGAGACAAGCTTACCGCAATCTGCCTCAGTTACGATATACCCAAAATCCGTCCCCCTTTCATCCCAAGGCCCCTCATAATGGACCCCGCCTGATCGATTCAAGGTTATTTGGATCTATTGGCTGGTTGCGCCTAATAGGCCCGGCCACGCGCGGAGACCGGCCACACTGTCTCTACCTTGCCATTGCGAACGCCCACGTACCAGTCATGCAGGTTGCAGGTGGGGTCGCAGTGGCCGGGCACCAGCTTTAGCTTGTCATTGACCTTCAGCACGCCGTCCGGATCGGCGATCACCCCGTGCTCGTCGGAACACTCCATGAAGGTCACGTCCTTACGGCCGTAAACGACCGGCAGACCGCTATCTACGGACTGGACTTTCAGACCTGCGTCGCAAACTGCCTGATCAACCCTGGCGTGGCTCATAACCGAGGTCAGGATGAACAGAGCATTTTCCCATTCACCCTCATCGATCCGATTACCGTCTTTATCCAGAATGCGCCCATAGTCCGCATCCATAAAGGCATAAGAGCCGCACTGCAGCTCGTTGTATACGCCGGAATTTCCTTCAAAATAGTAACTACCCGTGCCGCCACCACCGATAATATCACTCTCGTAACCACTTTTTTTCAGCGCCTCAACCGCCTCGCGTGCCATCGCCACGGCGATGTCGATTTTCTCCTTGCGCTCCTGGTAGCTGTCCAGGTGCTGCATGGCCCCTTGATAGGCCTGAATACCGGAAAATTTCAATCCCGGCGCCGCGGCAATTGCGTTGGCAATCGCCAAAACCTCGCCGGTCGTGGTGACCCCGCAACGCCCGGCTCCGCAATCGATCTCAACCAAGCATTCGATGGCCGTGCCGTTTTTCTCCGCGGCGCCGGACAACTCCGCCACGTTGTCTATGTCATCAACGCAGACGATGACCCGGGCACCCAAATTGGGCAGGCGCGCCAATCGATCGATCTTTACGGCATCACGAACCTGGTTGGAAACCAGAACATCCTTTATACCGCCCCGGACGAAGGCCTCGGCCTCGCTGACCTTTTGGCAGCATACACCGCAGGAGCCTCCCAACTTCTCTTGCAGTAAGGCCACATCTACCGACTTGTGCATTTTGCCGTGCACCCGATGGCGAACGCCCATAGTCTTGGCCACCTGGCCCATCTTGACGATGTTTCGCTCCAGCGCATCCAGATCCAGAATCAGACACGGTGTTTGAATGTCGGCCTCATCCATGCCGACGGCCGCGGGGATGTCATAGCCCACCTCAAAGTCAGCAACCTTCGAAAGGGTACTCATGTACGGCACTCCCTATCTTTCTCGTTCGACCATGGTGGGGCTTTGAGGTCTAAGTTGCCGCCGGTGAAGATAATGCCCACCCTTTGTCCGGCGAAAATGGCTGGATTTTTCAGCACCGCGGCAAAGCAACCGCACTCGACGGCTCCACGACAACTTTTAGCCGCTGCCAGACGATATACATAGATTCGACGATCTCTTCTTCCGTTGCCAGAAGAATATCGGTGACAAAGTTGGAAACGAAATGCCAGGTAAATTCCTTCAAAGGTACCTTCAAGCCGTCGGCCACCGTCTGCGGCGCACCGTCGGCGATAATGTGACTGGCCATAAAGGAACGATAGGCGTCGTCCGCATTTTTCGGCTCGGCAGCGTAGATTCTTGTCTTGAGCGCGACGGTGGAGAGCGTCAGGCACGCGCCGGAGATCATTCCACCGCCACCAATGGGCGCCACCAGCGCGTCGAATGACCCAATTTCCTTGACCATCTCCTTGGAACAGGTCGCCTGTCCGGAGACGACACGCGAGTCATGATACGGGTGTACAAAGTCCGCCCCAGTTTCTGCCACAACCTCGGCAAAAACCGCTTCACGGGAAGAGATGCCGGGCTCACATTCAACCACGGCGCCCCCGTACCCACTAAAGGCGTCTTTTTTAGCCTGTGGTGCGGTGCGTGGCATCAAAACAGTCGCCTTGATGCCCCATCGGTCGGCTGCAAAACTCAGCAATGAACCGTGGTTTCCCGAGCTGTGGGTCGCGACACCATTGGCGGTAGCCTCATGGCTCAAGCCGAAAACCGCGTTGCTCGCACCCCGCGCCTTAAAAGCACCGACCTTTTGGATGTTTTCACAGCTAAAGAAAAGCTCAGCGCCCGTCCGGTCGTTGAAGTAGCTGCTGGTCAGGCTGGGCGTCCGATGAACGTGAGGCCCGATGCGCTCGTGGGCGATTTCAACATCTTCAAAAGTTGGAATTGTGGTCATGCTTTAAAGACCCCTTGGTCACGCAGCCACTTTGGTGACAGGGCCGTTGGTGGAGCGATAATGGTCCTGAGCGATGTAAACACCAGACCCCTTACGAAATACCAAGAGAAAAGCTACCATGATCTGGTTCCGTGTCTCGCGACTAAACGGACCATACAGGCCAAATATGTTAGATCTCGGTATCGCAGATACTCGGGGGACCCAGCTATATCGATCAAGGGACAAAGGGTCGGAATCATCGGAGGCAGCATTTCCGGCTGCGCGGCAGCCGCGGCTTTGTTGCGCAGTGGTTGCCATGTTGAGGTTTTTGAACGCTCATCGCACGGACTAAAAGACCGCGGTTCCGGTATTGCAATTCCGGGGCAGTTGCGTGACGAGCTAACCGCCAAAGCGTACCTGCCGAGCGATTACCATTACTGTGACGTAAAGACGCGATGGTGGCAGTTTCCCGACGGGTCAAGGCAGGGTCGCCGACTTTGGACGCAACCAACTCTGGCAATCGCGAATAATTGGGGCAATCTATGGACAGCGCTCAGAAAGCTTGTGCCCGACGCAAATTATCATGAAGGCAAGGCGCTTGGTGCCTTTGAAAAAACCAATGATGCCATAATCGCCCATTTCTCTGATGGCATGGAGCGACAGTTCGACTTCCTGGTCGGTGCCGATGGCTATCACTCAGCCGTGCGCAAGGAATTGCACCCAGAGGCGGAGCCAATATTTGCAGATTACATCCTCTGGCGCGGCAATTACCCTGAAGCCGAACTTCATGATACGAGCTTGATCAAGGCTCTCGACTGCGATGCTGCCTGGTTGACCGTGCCCTTTCCGGGCGGGCACAGTGTCTTGTACATGATCCCGGAGTTCGATGGCAGCAACACTCCAGGCTTTCGACGAGTAAACTGGGGAATCTACGCGCCTTGCCCACGCGCGCTAACGCTCAATGGGATCGAATCCGAGCCCCCGGGTTCCATTACAGTTGAGGTTTTTGCAGAGCTGCAGTCGCTATTGGCTTCGCATTTCCCCCCCGCCGTCGCTGAGTTGATCGGACATTCCCGCCGCCAAGACCTGTCGATCCAACCGATCTATGACAGCGTGGTTGATACCTATGTCAGCGACCGAGTCCTTTTGATCGGCGATGCAGGAACCATGACCAGACCACATACCGCAAGTGGCGCGACCAAAGCATTGGAAGATGCGCTGGCAATCGAAGCCCTTGCCCAGGAAGCTGGTAATCTGCCCGAGTTTCTGTCGCGCTATAACTTGGAGCGTTGCAGCCGAGCCAAAACCATCAGCGAAATTGGAAAACGCATAGGGCAGGCCCAGGTGGTGGATACGCCCGACTGGGGGAGTATGACATCGACCGATTTTGAAAAGTGGACCAGGGCGACTCTCTCGGGCGATAGACTCTACCTTTATGATGCGAACGGTTGAATTTCGGTTGGTAGTGAAAGGCCCAGAGGCGAATCAAGCTAGCTGGCGGGCTGTTAGAGTCAATGAACATCAGCACCAAAAAGGCTACCTACCAAAGTTTCAGTCACCCGGATTCAATACCAATGAATTATCGCGAATAGCGTTCCCTCAAGTGAGGTAAATCGCGACGGTCAAAAGGCCAAGGGCTGCGATGAAAGAAAGCCCAACAGTGTTAAAGGTATTCATGGGTTTTAGCCTCATCAGCGAAAGTTTTGCTCTTACCCGAAATAAGGCATTCGAGTTACATTGACCTTGCCCATCAGTTAAAGAGTCGAAATTCTCCCATGCACGACTGAATTCCGATTTGCAATGAGTCAACTCAGGCGAGCAGCCAAGCAGTCGCCGCGGCTTGTCATTAACGCGAGTTAATCTTTCGGCAATCACCCTGAAATCGGCGCTCCTCACATCTTTATGGCGATGGAAATGGTTCCATCAGTTGAACAGACTTTGAAGGGAGTGTTGCTATGTACTGCTATACCGCAATTCATCTGCACCCCGGCATCGGTGAGCCGAGCCGGCTGCCCACCCGCACAGGGCATGGGCGTTTCGGTTTGAGGACCTTCCGACTGATGGAAACTCCCACCCCCGAGCAGCAAGCGGTGACTTCCACCTTTTATTTGCCGAGCTACATGCTGATGCCAGCAACGCGGTGACAGCCGGGTCCCAGACCAAACAGGTTTGGGTGTATTGGCGGCCCTTGCGCCCATCGTAAGGGCACCAGGGCCGCCTTACCTACGAAAAGAGAAATGTCCGAGAGCCCTTTGGCCTTAGCCTGCTGATCGCAGACGGACACCTGACCGGCCTCCTGCCAGCCGAGAGTCGAGCCAGTCGATATGATCTCGCAGTGGTCCCTTGAGTGGGCGTAGGACGTTTTGGCTTTCCGGGTAATCGGCACGGCAGAGAATCTTTTGCCCTTGAACTCATCACATCAAAGGACTCGAGCCATGACTCATAGTTCATCCACGTGCGATCCCGATACCATCAAACTAATGAAGCGGGCTCATGAGTTGCGAAGTGCCGCGATCGCGAGCTTCTTTCGTAACTCGTTCCGGGCGCCAAACGGAATTATGGGCAAGTGCCAGCTGAAGCCTCACATCAATCATATGTCCAAATCGGCGGCCTCGTAACAGCGCTGTTGTCGCCCTTTGAACTATCGGTGACCTTTATCGAGGCTGAACCAGAGCGGTCATGACCTTTCTCAACGGTTCTAGATGCAACGCCATCTCAATCAGCATCTGTAGTAAAATATTGGGACTACGACATCAAAGAACTCTCATGCGACAAGGGATGAGCATTAGCTCGAAAATCGAGGGCTGCGGATGCCGAAATAAATGGTTGCTATGCGTGTAAGGAACGCGCCGACGAAGGTCACGACGATACCAATGGTGACATCGTTCATACTAAGGTGACGTGACTCGTGCTCGAAATAGAAGGAAAGAATCAACCCCCAAATAACGGCGATTTCAGGGTAAAACTCGCCTTTGATGAAGGGTACGTCCGGATCAGATCGAACAACATCGCGCAGAATGCCACCGCCTGCCGCCGTAATAGCCGCAAGAAGCGGACCCCAAAGCCAAATGGGTGAAGATCCGGTAGCAAGCGCGACAACAACTCCAGTGACGGTAAAGGCGGCAAGGCCAATCGCATCGGAAACCTGCACCAAACGGTTGATCTGATCACGGCGGCGTCCAAAAAAAGCGACTGCCGCCGCCCCAAGGCTGCGCTTGCGCATCGCCATCGTGACTCGAATGGCCGCATATCCACCGACGACGAGGATCATAATAACCTGGAGATAAATCGGTGAGGAGAGGAATGCGAGCGTGTCACGATTGGTGATTAAGTCACGCACAACGCCGCCGCCGACGGCAGGTAATGCGGCTAGGATAAAAGCGCCAAAAATATCGTAGTTATAACGAAATGCGAGCAAAAGGCCTGAGAGAGCAAAGGCAATCGTGCCGATGATGTCGACGGCAAAAAACCAATCGTTGTTTAGGGTCAATTTGACTAGTATTGGGAAAGCATATTTTTCGTTGAGCCGACGATAGGTTCCGTCGGCGTGAACGCTTTCGATAGCCTGATTGAAAGCAGTGACGACTTCGGGCTGGACCGACGTCTTGCTGAACATAAGGTAGAGGTCGCCATTAATTCTAAGTGGGTGTTCCTCGACGAAGTCACCTGCATCTCTGATCTCGATCTCGTTTGCTGCCATGATCTGATCCGACAAATATCCATCTATCTGACCGAATATCAGGCTATTGAGAAATTCATTTGCCTCGAGTTCAACGACTTGATCGGAGTTAGCTGGATCGGAAATGAATGCCCGAATTTCAGCATCTGGATAGGCAGCGCCTCGGAGCACACCAAGGCGAAATCCTGTCGCCTTGATCATTCGGACCAATTCGCCCGGCGTATCGGCTGGTAGGTTGGCACTCTGCCCACGTTTGGCGATCATCACTACCGTTTCGTGACGATAGGGTCGCGAGAACACCGCAAAGGCATCTCTTGTGGAGGTGTACGTCGCCTGCGGAACCATATCGACAATGCCGCTTTCGATGCCTTGAACAAGGGTCGGCCAATCAAGGTCAGCATACTCAATCGGATAGCCGGCACGTCTCGCAATTTCTTGCAGCAGTTCAACATCAAGTCCTTGCCAATGGGGAACACCTTGCTTGGACTCGAGGTAGGAATAAGGGGGCAGCGCATCCCAACCACTGATCAAGTTTCGATGTTGGTCGGCATGAGCCGGCAAGTGAGGCCACATTAGAAAGGCAAGGACAATGATCAGCAACCTGCCCAAATTTAAGTCAAACCTCTTCATACTATACGATACCAACTCAATCTCATGAGACCAGTGACGTGTGATGCACGATTTCACGACAATAATGTTTGGTCAGACCCTTGATCAATGGCCATATGAAACGATTCTTTTCCAATGAGCGGGATTTTTTTTAAAGGGTAACGCAACTTCCCACTGACAAAATGCCAAACAGTGGATGTCGCACATAAATTTCAATTATGAAAAATTGCGGGAAGCCGCAATCGACATTTCAGCATCATGAGCATTTTGAGCCGAATAAAATCTGATTATTACCAGGCTCTTATTCTCCCTGGTCGGGAAAGGCTGCCCTTTCCAGCCGGAACGGAAGATTATTGTGAGTCGCCGCTTGCCGCCTTGATCGTGGACGGAAGCGAATATGATGTACCCCACATGATTTTATTGCCCTCCTCCAGCCCAACCACGACCTTCGGATCCCAATTTTTTACGTTTGCGCAGGTCGGTTCATTGCGGTGTGATTTTCAAATCACTTCTCGTCCCATTCCACATGAAAGTGCTGAACGACCTCTTGAACCTGCTCGGATGTGAGGAGTTTTGGGTGTTTTCCCTCTAACAGGAGCAACAGCTTGCAACTCTCCTCTAGCTCCTCCATGGCATAGACGGCAGCTTCCAGATCCTTAGCGGCAACCACCGGGCCATGATTGGCGAGCAAAACGGCACTGCGTTTGCCCGCCAACCCCCGAACAGCCTGACCCATCGCCGGATCGCCTGGGCGAAAAAAGGGCAACAGTTTGACCTTGCCCAGTCGCATGATCGAATAAGCCGTCAAGGGTGGCAAAACATTATCCGGATCAATGTTCGGCAGAAGCGAAACAGCCACTGAATGGGTAGAGTGAAGGTGAACAACGGCGCCGCTCTGAGCCCCGCGGGTTTCGTAAAAGGCGGTATGAAGGGCCAATTCCTTTGTGGGGGCGTCGCCCCCCAGCAGCGCGCCACGGCTGCCAATATGGCTCAATCGGGACGGATCCAAATCTCGGAAGCTGGAGCCGGTTGGAGTCACCAAAATGCTGCCGTCCGGCAGTTGGGCGGAGATATTGCCCGATGCCCCCGAGGTCAGGCCACGCTCGAATAGAGATTTAGCCAGATCACATATCAGTTCACGAAGGGCGGTCTCCGGGGTCATCGAGTGTCGCCCAAAATGTCAACAGCTTTGGCTAGAAAATCAGGTCCACCGAAATTGCCCGACTTTAGGGCCAGGACCAAGTCCGGATCTTTACTTTGAAGCGCTGGTACACCCGGCGCAATTTCAGGCCCAACCTCCAATGCCGTTATCTCCAGCCCAGCGGTTACCGCCCCAGAGGTTTCCCCGCCGGCGGCGACCAGTCGACCCACACCCTGTAAATGAAGAAGGCGGGCCATCTCAGCAAAAAAGATCTCGATCGCCGTAGAAGAGCGATCTCTTCCAAATTTTTCCTGCACAGCACGGATGGCGCTGGGATCGGCGGAAGAAAATATCATGGGACACCGATCCAAGTGATCAACGGCCCAGTCTGCTACCGCGGCGGCACTTTGAGATCCCGCGATGACCAAATCGGGATCTATCTGAAAGGAGGGATGATCTTCCCGATAGCGGGCGACTTGTTCTAAAGTCGCCTTGGAACAAGAACCAGCCAGGACGACAGCCGGTTTTGCAGAGCCTCGCCACTGATGTTCAGGCCGCTTCTTTCGGTTCTCCGACATCAACACGGAGGGCAGTCCTAAAGCGATGCCCGAGCCCCCGGTTATAAGAGTCACGTCTCGGGCGGCAAGGCAAATGGCCCGCAAGTCCGCTTCGCAAATAGCATCGACGACCACGAGCGATCTGCCGGCTGCCGCTTCCCGCTGTAGCCCGGATCGGATGGTATCAGAGCCGGTCGTAACCTCTTGATGGGGCACATGGCCAACGGTCCGGCTGGATTGAGGCGCAAGCCATCGTCTGATGTCCGGGTCGGTCATGGGAGTCAAAGGGTGATTCTCCATACCCGATTCGTTGAGCAAATGGTCTTGAACGAAGAGATGACCATTATAGAGGGTGCGGCCAGTGGCGGGAAATGCCGGACAGACGATGGTCAGATCGCACTGCAATTCCGCCATTAGTGCATCAATGACCGGACCAATATTTCCTTGAGGTGTGGAATCGAAGGTGGAGCAATACTTGAAAAAGAATTTTTGACAGCCCTGCCGGCGCAGCCATGCCAGAGCCGCGAGGCTTTCCTCCACCGCTTGAGGCACGGGGCAAGTTCTGGATTTGAGGGCGACGACGGCGGAATCCGCCTCCATCAAAGTGCCCTCGTTGGGTACACCGCAACATACAACGGTCCGCATGCCTTCTTTCGACAAGGTCAGCGCCAGATCACTGGATCCTGTAAAATCATCGCCAATACAGCCCAACAGCACGCTTCATCCCCCTTAACAAAAGTCGGATCTTGGCCCAAGATCGAGCCGCCGCACGTAAGGCGCCAGTCCGTCCATCGGCTCGAAGTAGTCGAATACCAGAGGATCATGCCCGGGCACCACAAGCGAGGGCTTGGAGGCCAGGCCCTGGATGGTCTGGAAGCCGTCCAACATGGCCGCAACATCGACGACGATGGGAAAGGGTGTGCCAGTGAGAAAATTCTCATAGTAGTGAGAGGCGTCCGATGCCAAACAAAACCAACCGGATTTTGTTTTGACCCGTACCGCCTGCAGCCCTGCCGTGTGACCGCCGATATGGTGAACGGTGACTCCTGGCGCAATCAAGCCGTCCCCGTTATGAATGGTGATTCGCCCGGAATAGAGACGTTGGATAACGCTGCACACATGATCGGCGCTGAAAGGCTTCCGCAAATGGCCATGACACATGCAAGGTCCAGTCACAAAAGAGAGTTCTGCCTCTTGCAGATGGATTTGGGCCCTTGGAAAAAGGTCGATGCCACCCGCATGGTCGTAGTGCAGGTGGGTCAGAATCAACGTGTCCACGCTATCTGCGGCCACGTCAACAGATTTAAGCGCTGGTACCGGGTCGCGCAATATGGGGCGCCCTCGCCGTTTTCCCTCGGCTTCATCGTAGCCCGTATCAACGACGATTGTTCTGCTGCCTGAACGAAGGACCCACAAAAAATAGTCCATATCATGAGGAGTTGCGTGATCGTCATCCAGGACGAAGGACTGATGGCGGGTACGACTGTTTCGCTCCGCATACTTGATGGCATATACTTCCCAGAGATCGTCCATCACGATTAACTTTCTGTTTCAACATTCAAGACTGAGAGCGGCTGGTTCCAGGTCGAGACATTTTTGTTTGTTACAAATGGCCGGACCTTTTCATCGAAGACCTTGAAGTGCTCTGATGCAAGGTGTTCTTGAAAGGCGTTCTCATCTTGATAAATCTCATAAAGATAAATGAACTGACGGCGCTCGCTATCTGTCCAGACATCGAAGCGATGACAGCCTATTTCTCGCTCAAGGGAATTTTTGGCCTGAACACGCAACAGGTCAACAAATTCGGATAGGTAGTCTAAGTCTACCTCAAATTCCACGATCACCGCGAACATTAGGCTAAATCCTTTTTGAAATGATCGCCGAAGGGATGCAGGTCAGCCATCTCTTCAACGTTGGAATTTGCGTCACGATCAATAAGACATTCAGGGCCAATAAGATGGCAGAGCCCGGTCGGGAAAGGAAAACTGAAAGATCACCATCTGAGAGCAGCAGAGTACGGCGAAAGGTTTCGTCAAATAGCCCGCCTAGAATGACTCCGATGACCAGGGGAGCTATGGGATACATCATGCATCGCATGGCATAGGCTAAAAAGCCGACGCCCAACATTAAGAAGAGATCGTTTATTCCGCCACCGACCGAAAAGGAGCCCAATGTGGTTAAGACCATGACGATGGGCAGGAAGACGTTCTGTGGCAGGCGCAGAATAAGAATGAATACCCGCGCGGTGAAGAGGCCCATCAGGAATATTGCGCAGGAGGCCATCACGAGTATGGCGACCACATGCAAGATGAGCGCTGGGTCGATAGTGGGCCCGGGGATCACATTGTTGATCTTTAAGGCACCGAGGAGGGCCGCGGCCGGTGGTGAACCTGGAATGCCCAGAACCAAGAGAGGTATGAGTGCACCGCCGATAGCCGCATTGTTGGCGGTCTCTGCCGAGAGAAGGCCATTAAAGGACCCTTTACCGAAGGAGGCACCGTCCCTTGAGGCCCCTTTGCCCACACCATAGGAGACCCAACCCGCCACGTCTTCTCCCACGCCAGGCAACGCACCAATACCTGTGCCGATGGCACCAGAGCGAAGAATGGTCGGGGAACGCCGGACAATTTCAGAAAGCTGCGGCAGAATTCGGCCGACCTGTAGCGGGATACTGGAGAGGTTTCTTGCATGCAGGCCTTCCATGATCTGAGGCACGGCAAAGGCCCCCATCAAGACCGGCACAATTTGAAAACCTGACAGCAGATAAGACCAGCCAAAGGTAAAACGCTCTTCGGACAAAATGGGGTCTAAACCTACCATGGCCATAGCCAACCCGATGAGGCCGGAAATCCACCCCTTTATGACCAGGTCTTGGCTCATGAGTGTTCCGGACAAAAGGATGCCCAGCAGGGCAAGCAGTGCTTTCTCGGGCGAAGCGATGTGGCGCGCAACGAGAAGCAAGACCCAAACAAAAATCAGCAGGCAAAAAGTCCCAAAAAGCGTGCCAAATACGGATGCAGTCGTGGTAAGCCCAAGAGCTTGTCCTCCCTTCCCAGCCTTGGCGAGGGGATAACCGTCCATAGCCGTTGCGGCAGAGGCAGCCGTGCCCGGAATGTTCAACAATATGGAGGGGTAAGACCCCCCATAGATCGCACCCACGTATGCGCCGATTAATGCGATCAGGGACTGCTCGATGGGCAGCTTATTGCCGAAAAAGCCGGTTAAGATGGTGACAGCCAAAGTCGCCGTCAGGCCAGGTAAGGCGCCAAAAACGATCCCTAAGAAAACCGATATGATCAGATAGGGATAGGTGATGGGGTCGCTTGCCAGTTCGACGATACTGCTGGAGAAGCCGCTCAGTTGGGCCAGTACGAAGTCCATGCCAGCCTCACTGTCCCTGCAGCCAGGGTCGAATGTCCACGTAGTAGTGATATTCGATCTGACTAAAAAGCAGGCCGCCTCGGTTCGGCACGTTTTGCCTGAAGCCAAAGGCCATGGCCGTGACCAAAATCGTAGGGATCAGGAAGGCGACTATGGGTGTTGTCCATACAATTCGATTGAATTGGCCCAATTTTAGGGCGCGCCCAACCATTACGATCACCATGATCAGGAAGGCGGCAAGAGCCACCCAATCGTCATCATGTGGCTTTGACCACTCTGCCCGATCAAAATGCGCAAGCGTGGCATAGAGCGCGGGCACGACAACAAATACACCAACCACAACTCTTGTATCGTTGCGCCTGTCGATAAAGCCAAAGGTCAAGGCCATTATCAGCAAGGCGCTCGAGAGGATAAAATCTACCCTTGGCACTAGACCGCCGATATAGGCTGTGAGGATGATTACGATACAGCCGACTCGGGTTACCTCTTCCCGATCCAAACTCAGGCCGCAGGATTTGAGCGCCCGTGCCGCCCCTCCATCCCGGATCGCAATAACCAGAAGACCCAGAGACAAAAAAAGCAAAGCAATGAAAATCACATAGGGCACGAGGGCGGCTGAATTGTACCACTTACCACTATCAACCCCAGCCGCATCGGCTTTGAAAAAGGGAATAGCTGAGGTCTGCAACAGAAAAAAGAGACTCGCAAACAACAAAACAATTGCGGCCCAAAAGTCCCAGGCGCGAAGAGATGTTTTGCGGTCGTCCGTCATTTTCCTACCAAATAAAAAACACCGCCGGAAAGCAGATTAAGCCATCCGGCGGTATTGTCACAGGCCCATCTGGATTAGCGGGTCCTAGGGCTTGGGAATGCCAAGCGTAGAGGGATCTACCTTAGCCGCTTCCAGGTCCCAAAGGGTCCAAGCGAAAGTGCTTTCCAAATTAGAAAAGGTATTGCTGGCTTCCTCACCCGACTGGCCGGAAATGTCGTAGTAGTTTGCGGCGGCCCATTCGGCGACTGTGTCTGAGGCCATGGCTTTATCAAAGGCCTCGGTCAAGGAATCCTTGACTTCCTGGGGTGCTGAAGCGTGCACGGCAAAGCCGATCGCCTGCTTCAATGGCAAGTGCTTGTCGAGCCCGTCATACATGGCAAAGGCCGAACCGATTTCCACATCGCCTAGTTTAGCGGAGTCAGGGGTGAGGGTCGCCAAAGGTCGGATTAGGCCACCAGCAATCAGTGGCTGTTGTTCGGCCAGAGACGTCACAACCAAATCGACCTCGCCCGCCACAGCGGCTTCCTGCCCCGGAGCAGAGCCCTTATAGGGAACAAATTTAAACTTCGCACCGGTTCCGTTTTCGATGGCCAGCAGGTTCAGGTGGTGGATCGAGCCGGATCCGGACGCGGCGGCGGAGATCGTGCCAGGATTCTCTTTGGCTGCTGTCACCAACTCTTCCAGGCTTTGGTAGGGTGAATTGGCCGGCACGGAGATCAAGTCCGGGGAGCCGCCAACGATGAAGGGGTGCCAAAATGAGAACTGCTTGTCCCATCCCCCTTGAACCGCCGCGGTAACGTTGGATTCAGAGAGGCCCACCAAGGTGTAGCCGTCATCTGGCTGGTTCATCACATAAACCATGCCGTTGGAGCCCGCGACGCCGCCAGTCTGGTTAATGACGTTGATACCAACAGGCAAATGCTTTTCCATTTCAGCCATGATCATTCGATTGATCGTATCGGTACCGCCACCCGCGCCCCAGACAACAGCGGTGGTGATGTCCCTATAGGGATATTCCTGACCCGATGCCATTGAAGCCATGCCCGTCGCTGCAATCGACGTGAGCGTCGCCACTGCCAATGCTCGAAGCGATTTCATCAATTCCTCCTCCTAGACGATTCGCGATTTTTCTAATGCATAGAATGACGTATACATTAAAAAATACATTGTCAACCACATTGTAATGTTTTAAACGAGACAGTCACGATATCGTGGTCGAGTTTTTGTGAGGCCCTTTCAAAGGCCAACTTATGGAGCGGCGGAGGATGCCAAGCGAACTGAATATCGCAGTCTTTGAAGGAGATGGCATCGGCCCGGAGGTTATGGCGCCTACTCTTTCCATCCTGAAAGAGATCGCATCTCTCTCAGGTGAGTTTGAATTCAGGTTTACCTCCTTACCCGCCGGCGCAACACACTATCAGAAATCAGGGACATCATTACCTGACGCTTCGCTTGATAAGGCAAAAGAGGCAGATGCAATTTTGTTGTCGGCCATGGGCCTACCAGATATTCGCTATCCCGACGGTACGGAGATTTCACCTCAAATTGAACTCCGCCAAGAATTAGGCCTCTATGCCGGATTGCGACCGGTACGACTGAGTCCGGGCCAAGCCTCACCTCTTAAGCTACATGCTGACCAATCGGTGGATTTCATGCTAATCCGAGAATCCACCGAAGGCCTTTTTTGGTCACGCGGTCAGGGTTATGTTGATCAAGACGAAGCAAGAGAAACGCTTCTGATCACTCGAAGAGTAAGTGAGAAACTTTTTTCATTGGCCTTTCGACTCGCCGAGAGGCGGAATGCGTCAGGCATCGGCCACGGCTGTGTTACTTGCGTGGACAAAGCAAATGTCTTTCGCGCTTTTGCCTTCTTCCGCAGTATTTTTGATGAAGTTGCAACCACTCATAAAGATCTAAAGTCGGATCACTTATACGTGGACGCTGCCGCCCTGCGTATGGTCCAGGCACCCTGGTCACTCGATGTTTTGGTAACCGAGAACATGTTTGGTGACATTCTTTCAGACCTGGGGGCAGGGCTTATGGGTGGATTAGGGCTGGCCCCATCAGCTGACTTGGGGGACGAACATGCCGTCTTTCAGCCCTGCCATGGAAGCGCGCCCGACATCGCGGGCCAAGGAATCGCCAATCCGGTTGCAATGATTCTGTCTGGTGCCATGATGCTGGATTGGTTAGGCGATCGAAAAAATTTACCCCGTTTGGCTGAAGCCGCGATCCGATTGCGCGCTGCCGCAGACCAAGTCCTGGTGCAAGGCCAAGTGATGACACCTGATTTGGGTGGTGAAGATGGCACCGATGCCATGGCGCAAGCTATTCGTGACAACCTGAAGGGACTTTTTTAGTTGAAAGTGAGTGATCTGCAGGCGCCCCTAAAAGTGGCGGGCATTGGTGCGGGTTACTTTGCCCAATTCCATTATGATGCCTGGAAAAGAATTCGCGATGTCGAGTTGGTTGCCGTAGCAGATCAAGACAATTCCAAGGCGCGAGCCTTTACAAGCCCTACCTACGGCGATGCGGCCGAAATGCTCATGTCGGAACAGCCCGACTTGGTTGATATAATTACGCCGCCTCTTTCCCATGGCCCTTTGATTTCCCTTGCCTTGGAGACTCAAGCCAAGGCGATTATCTGTCAAAAACCCTTTTGCAGCGACCTCTCTGAAGCCACCGCTATCGCCAATAAATGCGAAGCAGCGGGCGTTCCTTTGATCGTACATGAGAATTTCAGGTTCCAGCCATGGTACCGTGCCCTAAAAGGCGAGCTGGAACGTGAGCGTGTTGGCCAGCTCCTCCAGGTTACGTTTCGGTTGCGGCCAGGTGACGGGCAAGATCCAGACGCCTACCTCTCCCGCCAACCCAGCTTCCAAAAAATGCCCAAATTTCTGGTCCACGAAACAGCCATTCACTGGATCGATACCTTTCGCTATTTATTGGGTGAGCCAACAACGGTTTATGCGGATCTACGGCAGCTAAACCCAACAATTTGCGGAGAGGATGCAGGTATGATCCTTTTCGGTTATAAAGATGGACTGAGGGCTGTTTTCGACGGGAATCGTCTTTTAGATCATCCAGCCGAGGACCACAGGCAAACCATGGGGGAAGCCAGTGTTGAGGGAACCAAGGGCGAGATTAAGCTGCGCGGCGACGGGTCCTTATGGTTTCGGAGCAAAAACACTGTGACGGAGATCGAGATCTTGGGCGCGCAGCCAAAGAACGGGTTCGGAGGCGATTGCGTTCACGCCCTTCAATCCCATGTCGTATCAGGTTTGCTCGATGGGAGACCGTTGGAGAACACGGCATTATCCTATCTGCGCAACCTAGAAATTGAAGCTGCCGTTTATCGTTCTGCAGAGATCGGTCAGCGAATTGAGCTCTCCCATGACCCTTCATAAAACCAGTGACATGATCTCTAAAACTGTTGAGACTGAAACCGGCAAAAACATCTCTCAAACTCAACGGGCAACGGCCATCTTACGAGAGATGATTATGAACAATCGCCTGCCCGCGGGTTCCAGCCATTTAGAATCTGAACTGGCTGAGATGTTGGACATGTCACGCACGCCAGTTCGTGAAGCCACATTAGTGCTAGAGGCGCAGGGGTTGGTTGAGGTTCGCCCCAGGCGTGGCATCAGAATTTTGCCGTTAGCCGCACAAGACATGGCCGAAATCTACCAGATTCTGACGGAATTAGAGGGGCTCGCGGCGGAATCCGCCGCGAGGCGTGATTTAGCGCCCGACGAGATTTACGCGGTCGAAACGGTTCTAGAAGAAATGGAGACCGCTTTGGAAAGCGATGATCGTGAGGCCTGGGCATCCGCCGACGAGCGTTTTCACGACCTTCTGGTTAATCTTTCAGGTAACCGTCGGCTGACGATGGCCGTCAACGCTTACAATGATCAGGTCCACCGTGCGAGACTCTTGACCCTGCGCCTGAGGCCGCTGCCTCTTCAATCAAATGCGGATCATCGAGAAGTCTTCGAAGCCATTAAAGAGGGTGACGGCAAGCGGGCGCGAAGAATTCATACTGCCCATCGGACGCGAGCGATGAAACTGATTACAGAACTACTCGCACAGCACGGCTTCCACCAAGTCTAGGCTGCCACGATTCCAGAACTTTTTTTGAATTTCGAATTTCCGTCGTCGAGAGATTCGAGACGAATGAGAGTCTGAACTCGCTTAGGATCGTTTGCAGGCCCAATCGAGGACTTTTCTTTGCCAGGTTAAGATCTTGATGCATGTGCAAACCCTGGAGTTGATTAGAAATGTGAACCAATGCACCCTTCCTCTAGGCACCAACTTTTTATCTTGAAACTGCTTACCTTTCTCAAGAGCCCATAGAGCTTTTTCAAGTGTATTGACGGCTTCGTCACACTTGTTCGCCGACAGATTTAGCGAGTGTATGACCCGTCGAAATCCAGCTATAGAGAGCCACTCATCCATTGAGGGAAGGTTATCCCTGGGCTCTGCTGTTGAGTTAGCAACGGGTAACCGCTCATCCTAATGTCTATTTCGGTTGTAAGTTTTAGGCTACCGCATCCGGTGAACTTGGATACTCTCTAATGTTAATCTCAGAGCCGCTCTTAATGAATATATCACGGTGAGCAAGTGGTGTTCGAATGCCATGTTCGCAGAACTTTTCCCACATTTTGAGCAAAACGTCGCTGCGGACATTAATTATTCCATTGGTGGGATCACTAATCCAAATTCGCAGTTCCAGTTCGGCAGAACTGTCGCCAAATCCCATCAATCGACATACCGGTGCCGGATCCTGCAAAACCCGAGGTACTTCGTTGGCGGCCTCCACCGCAAGCTCCATCGCCTTGCGCACATCGGAGTCAAATGAGACCCCGAAGGGCGTTAGCAACCGGACATGGCTATGTTCGTAGGACCAGTTGATGACCCGCTGAGTGATCAAATCCTCATTGGGAACCAGCCACTCGGTACCATCCCGGGTGGTCAGCGAAGCATAACGCGCGTTTAGAGCCGTGACCCACCCAAATAGCTGCGCAGATTCGCGATTGGGATCGCCTACTTCGATAACGTCACCCGGCTTAATTGATCGATCCAACAACAGTATGACTCCACTGATTAGATTGGCGATGGGCCTTTGCAGACCAAAACCAATGCCGACGCCTAAGGCACCTGTGAACAGGGCAAAGGCTGTTAGATCGATTCCCACGTTTCCGAGTACGATCAAAATCGCAATGGCGTAAAGAATGATCGCAACGATCTTACCCGTCAGAACGCGGATAGATGGCGTTAGGCTTTGGACCTGTTGGATTCGTTGACCCACTATTCGCGAGCCAATAGCGGCAAGCCAAAGAAGGACAGCAAGCTGAATCGCACCCAATAAGATCGACGAAACCGAAAGATAGGCACCACCGAAGTTGATACCCGTATCGTCGAGAACCTGAATCGCAGGCTGCAAGAGCTCAAATACGTTAAGGATTGCAACGACAAAAGCGGCAATTGCTATGAGCCGCGCCAATTTCTCGTTTTGAATGACGCTCGAGGTTAATCGGATTACGATCCAAACAGCAATCAGATTTACCCCCGTGCTCAAAATTGCCCGCGGCATTTCCCAGCCCTCGGCGAGTCCGGTCATTGCCCACAGTATTAAAAGCGCGATTGTCGGAAAGATGAGCGGAATAGCGATTTTGTTAAAGAGGCGGATTCCTCGCTCCGTCCATTTTTGGTTTGACGAGAACTCCAAAAGCCTCTTTGAGACAATTCCTCCCAAAAAAAGGGCGACGGCCAAACCCAACGCAACTGCCAACAATTGACCTAATGACGACCAAACCAAGACCTTGGCCAGGAACCAATGCTCCATCTGCATTCGCAAATTTTCTAGCCAAGACAAAATTGCCGTAGTGTCGAAATCATACATCTCTTGCCCCCCATAGGATGGTGTGTCTTTGGCCAGGTCCTAGCCGATGGCGATATGCCTTAGGGAAATCGTTCAATCCGATTGCCTAATGGAGCCAACCTAAAGATAAGGCACCCCAGTGACTAAGGACCGGTCTTAGCATAGACTATTGGAACAACGCGAGGAGAGAGCTTTGCATCCTGTTTGGACGCACGGGACAAAGCGAAACGTCAAATAATTTTATTGGCTGTGTCATTGCGTGGGCGCCAAACGAAAAAAGCCATTGCTGACTCGAAAGGCTTACGATCTCTCCGCCATGTAAAAACCTGTCCAAGGCGGCGTTCAAATTCTCCTCGGGTGTCTGCTTGCCCTGCTTGGGCTGACCTGCGAGCGAGGTCGGCAGCGTCTTATAACGACCAAAAATTTGGCAACGCTACGACCGGTGAAGAACAACAGGCGTTGCAGTCGCGTGATTCTTGTGCATCTGAACACAGACTTCGCAAGATCCAACCCGATCATGGCCATTTCTATCATAGGACGGCACCCTTTCCAGCCGATCTAACAGATCCCGCTTTTTTTTGGCACCTAAATGCCGGTGGTGGGAGCCATCCACAGCATCAGGTCCGAACAGATTAAAAGAGATCCGTTTGTCAATTTAGACAAATCCGTTGAGCTAATTCCGATATGAAAAAGAGAATGGGACCTAAAAATCTGGTCCTCCGGGTCTCTGATCTAACAAACCAATTCCTGCAGGCGTATCTCACAGGCTCTGCTCCTTTTTTTTGAACAATTTAACCTTTTGCTAACCACGATAACGGAAAAATTTCTGTCAAATTGGAATAAGTCGCTCAATTCTGAATTGTTATTTGTTTAAGCTGAAAGGCCCTGGGGTCCAGGGGGGGATTGAGCCAAGGTATGGCGGGCGGTCGGATCGGAGTAGCATCGAGCAACATCCTGATCTAGATCGTCAAAACAGACAGGATTGTGCGGTGCAGCAGAAAAACTCCCTCCTCAAGGCAATCTCTTTGGCGGCGCTGGCCAGTGCTCTTTCTTCACCGCCCTTACAAGCCGATTGCTCAATCAATGGCTCGACTGCGACCTGTAATGGAGATGAATCTGGCGGAATCTCGGAAACCAGCCCCGACGTTGAAACTCTCGACGTCAATAGCCTGACCGACGACATTACCCCTGACAGCGGAGATCCCGGCGTCAGCTTGGTGGGTAAGGGAAGTAGCGGCGATGACGGTGACGATGCCCTCGGCACCAGTGGCGATGGGGGAAACGACGGCAGTTCCGTGGATATCGATTATGAAGGAGGTAGCCAAAACATTGTAACATCCGGCGAGTCGGCCGAGGGAGTCGTCGGTCAATCCATTGGCGGCTCAGGCGGGGATGGCGGCGAAGGCGCCGGCATCGTTGGTCTGGGCGGGGGTGGCGGCAATGGTGGTGACGCCGACGACGCAAGCGTTGAAAGCTCGGGAACCATTACGACCAGCGGCGACTATAGCCACGGCATTTTGGCGGTAAGTCAGGGCGGCGATGCCGGTGATGGTGGCGAGGGAGACGGTATCGATGGTGATGGTGGCGACGGTGGCGATGGGGGCGATGCCGGCACGGCCTCAGTTATCAACAGAAGCACCATCACAACAAATGACGACAGCGCTCAGGGCATCTACACGCAAAGCCTCGGCGGCGCCGGCGGCGATGCGGGTGATGCGGGCGGAATCGGCGCCGAGGCCGGCGATGCGGGCAGCAGCGCCGATGGCGGCCAAGCCCGGGTTACGAACTTTGGCAACATTTTCACCAAAGGGGATGACGCTAACGGCATTCTGGTTCAGAGCCTGGGTGGCTTCGGTGGAGACGGCGGCGGGGCCGGCGGTCTCTTCGCTTTTGGCTCAAGTGGTGTCCTTGGTGCCAGCGGGGGCAGCGTTACAGTCACCAACAAGGGTGATATAAGGACCAGCGGTGCCACGTCCTATGGCATTCTCGCCCAATCGATTGGTGGCGATGGTGGTCGGGCGGATGATACGGATGGCTTGGTTGCGGTTGGGGGTGACGGCGCCGGCGGTGGCGCCGGCAGCACTGTCAACTTGACCAATAGCGGCGACATCATCACCAAAGATACGGTTTCGCTGGGCATTTTGGTGCAATCGGTTGGCGGCGGCGGCGGAGACGCCGGAAATTCCATAGGTCTCGCGTCTATCGGCGGCAGTGGTGATGCGGGGGCAGACGGCGGCGCGGTATCCGCGTCCAACAGCGGCACCATCGAAACCCAGGATGACGGCTCCATCGGCATCTTGGTTCAGTCGGTTGGCGGCGGCGGCGGCCACGGTGGCGACAGTGATGCCCTGGTCGCGATTGGTGGATCGGCTGGCGGCGGTGGCGACGGCCAGTCCGTCAGTTTTACGAACACGGGAGATGTCAGCACTGAAGGCGACCGAGCTGATGCCATATCGGTCCAAAGTATCGGCGGCGGCGGCGGCAAGGGCGGAAGTGCGGCTTCCGTTAGCACGACCGTCTCCATTGCCGTGGGTGGCTCGGGGGGAAGTGGTGGTGCCGGTGGTGAGGTTCAACTCAATGTCGACAACACGTCGAGTAGCGCGAACGCCGAGGTCAGCACTGTCGGCGATCATTCCACCGGTGTTCTTGCGCATAGCACGGGCGGCGGCGGAGGCAGCGGTGGTTGGGCCCTTTCAGCGTCCGGCGGCGCCTACGACGTTTCGGTTGCTGTTGGCGGTAAGGGCAGCGATGGCGGCGACGGTGGTCGAGTCCAGGCGCGTTTTAACGGTTCGATCGAGACCCAAGGCGACCACTCTGCGGGTCTTTCCGCGCAAAGTGCCGGTGGCGGTGGAGGCAGCGGCGGCTTTGCCGTCTCGGTCGCTGCCAGTGCGGCAGGCTCGCTTTCCGTTGGTGTTGGCGGCGACTCCGGCGGTGGCGGCAACGGCGACAAAGTTGATTTAAAAAGCTGGAGCGATGTGGAAACGCAAGGGGACCATTCACCCGGCATCGTGGGAACTTCCGTCGGCGGCGGCGGTGGCAGTGGCGGTTTTTCTGTCTCGGTGGGTGCTTCGGGCACAATGGCGGGCGACGTCTCCGTTGGGGGTTCCACGGACGAGGGGGGCAACTCATCGAGCGTCAACCTGATTTCACGGGGAGATGTTTCCACAGCGGGTGTCTATTCATATGGTTTACAGGCTCAATCCGTCGGTGGCGGCGGTGGCAATGGCGGCTTTGCGGTTGGCGCAGCGGGCGCAGCGGGCATTTCCGCTTCGGTCGGTGTGGGCGGGAGTGGCGCCGGCGGCGGCACTGCCGGACAGGTAAAAGCCAATAGCCGCGGCGACATCGCAACAGGCGGTGCCCACTCCCACGGCATCCTGGCTCAAAGCTTGGGCGGCGGTGGCGGCTCCGGCGGGTTCAGCGTCTCTGCGACTGTCGCGGCCGGCGCAGGTGTGCCCGTTTCAGTCGGCGGCAGTTCGGATGGTGGTGGTGATGGCTCTAACGTGGAGGTCATCAGCAAAGGCGACATCTCCACCAGCGGTTCCAGCGCCAGCGCAATCTATGCTCAAAGCCTGGGCGGCGGTGGCGGCTCCGGCGGGTTTAGCGTGGCGGCTGGCATCACCATTGACCCTGACGGTCCCAGCGCGACAACAGGTGTGTCCGTCGGCGGATCGGGATCTGGTGGCGGTATTGGTGACACCGTGGAAGTGGAAAGCACTGGTGATCTCCAGACCGGTGGCGCAAATGCTTCCGCGATCTTTGCCCAGTCCGTTGGTGGTGGCGGCGGCGATGGTGGCTTTTCTGTTGAGGGGACCTTGACCATTGGGGCCGACGGTGGTGGCAGCATCGGCGTCTCATTGGGCGGCTCGGCTGGTGATGGCGGCACCGCAGACCAAGTCTCGGTTTCTTCAGCGGGAACTGTCATCACTGCAGGAAACGGCTCTTCAGGAATCCTCGCGCAGTCCGTAGGCGGCAGCGGCGGTAATGGCGGCTTTTCCGTGGCCGGTGGCGTGGTTGCCGGTGGCGACGGCGGCAGCATGACCATCGATCTTGGTGGCGCCGGCGGCAGCGGCAACACCAGCGGCGACGTCAAAGTTAAATCGGAGGGTGAGATCCGGACCTCTGGCGACAATGCAGCCGGTATACTCGCGCAAAGCGTTGGCGGCGGCGGCGGTAACGGCGGCTTCGCCGTAGGCTTTGATGCAGGGGAACAAGCCGATGTCACGGTTACCTTGGGCGGCACCGGCGGTCCTGGCAATAAGGGAGACCGGGTGGCTGTGGATAATAGCGGCCGCGTCGTGACCGAAGGCAAACTTTCTTATGGCGTGCAGGCCCAAAGCATCGGTGGCGGTGGCGGCAACGGCGGCTTTGCCATCTCTGGCGATCTAAGCACTTCTGTCAGCATGGGCGCAGCAATTGGCGGCGGTGCCGGGAGTGGCGAGAAAGCGAAGAAAGTTACCCTTTCTCAATCCGGATCCGTGACCACTCGAGGCGAAGGCGCCCATGGCCTTCTGGCTCAGTCGATTGGCGGTGGCGGTGGCAACGGTGGGTTCGCCGGAACAGCCGAGGTGACCTTTGGCGGCACCGCCGACGTGGGCGTGGCGGTTGGGGGTGGCGCTGGCTCTGGCGCGTCGGCTGGCAATGTCGAAGTGGAAAGCGGCGACGGAACGATTGTTACACGCCAAGAAGGCTCGATTGGTATATACGCACAATCTGTTGGCGGCGGCGGCGGTGATGGTGGTTTTGGCTTTACGGCCGATTTGGGCGTGGGTAATGCAGACGGGGATGGCCCCACGACCAACGTCGGCGTTGCCCTCGGCGGCAGTGGGGGCCGCGGCGGCACTGGCGGATCGGTCTCGGTCACCAACGATAGCAGCATCGCAACGCGCAAAGTCGATTCCCATGGCATTCAAGCCCAGAGCTTGGGCGGCGGCGGCGGCAATGGCGGCTTGGCCATTGCGGGATCAGTCAGTTTATCGACCACCACCTCGAACAATTTGAATGTTTCGGTCGGAGGAACCGGCGGCAAAGGCCATACAGCCGATGACGTCGTCGTCGACAATTCAGGTGATGTGACAACACAAGGCGGGAAATCCCGAGGCATTTTTGCCCAGTCGGTTGGCGGCGGCGGCGGTAACGGCGGTCTCTCTTTTTCCGGTAGCTTGGCCGGTGGCGGTACGGCCGGTGCGCCGAAGAACATTGAAGTCTCCGTTGGCGGAAACGGTGGTACCGGCGCCGATGGCGGTGAAGTCACCCTCATCAACCGGGGCGATGTGGAAACGCTTGGTTATCTAGCCGAGGGAATCCTGGCCCAGTCCGTCGGCGGCGGCGGCGGTAGCGGCGGTTTGGCTGCCGATGCCATCCTCTCCTATACGGGTAACGGCACGAACCTGAATGTTTCCGTCGCAGTCGGAGGAACCGGTGCTGCGGGTGGCGAAGGAGACCGGGTGAGACTGCTGAACCAGGGAAGTGTCTCCACAAATAATGTGGCCTCCACGGCCATCTATGCCCAGTCTGTTGGCGGCGGTGGTGGCAACGGCGGCTCTTCCTTCACCGGAGTGGTGGGCTTTACAAACCCAACCGTGGAAAATCCCGATGAAAGGAACCTGACCGTTAACGTGGCCGTCGGCGGCAATGCGGGGGATGGTGCCAGCGGCGGCAAGGTCCGAGTTAACAACCAGGGCGCCCTAACCACGACGTCGGGCTCCTCTAAGGGTATTTTTGCCCAGTCGGTTGGCGGCGGCGGCGGTTCCGGTGGCGCTTCGGACGCTTTTTCCATGCAGATCGGCTCTTGCAGTAACCCGGCGTTGGCATTCTGCGATCCGCCCGATCCGACGGACAAATCAATGGACATTGAGGTTTCCATCGGCGGCAGCGGCGGCGAAGGCGGCCACGGGCGTGAGGTAAGGATTAAGAACTCAGGTGCCATTCAAACCAGCGGTGCCGGGTCTGATGCCATCTATGCGCAATCTGTCGGTGCCGGCGGCGGCGAAGGCGGGAATGGTGAGCTGGGTCAAAACATCATTACCGGTCTGCCAGGCGACCTGATCGGTGACATCCAATCCTTTCTGGATCCGCCGATCCTCTTTTGGCAAGAGATCGACGTGAATGTGGGCGGCACCGGCGGCGCGGCTGGCAACGGTGGCCAAATCGTGGTGGGCAACAGCAACACCTTGATCACCAGCGGGAATCGCTCCGCTGGTATCTTCGCCCAATCCATCGGCGGCGGCGGCGGTCAGGGCGGCAACTCTGAAGGCGCCGGCTTTGGCGTAAGCGTTGGCGGTAGCGCCGGGGCGGCCGGTGATGGCGACAGCATCGCAATCACCAACAGTGGCGATATTGCCACCAGCGGCAACGGTTCCATGGGCATCTTTGCCCAATCCATCGGCGGCGGCGGTGGTGTAAGCGGCAGCGTTAGCCAAGACATCTTGGGGATTGGTACAAACTTTGGAATTGGTGTCAGTGTTTCCGAAGATGGTGGTTTCGGTGGCAATGGTGCGGATGTGACGATCATCAGTGAGAGCACCATCGCCACCGAGGGTGCTGGCGGCCATGCCATCTGGGCTCAGTCTATTGGTGGCGGCGGTGGCCTGGCCGGCGAGACCGGCGTGGACCTGGGAGGCCTCGATTTTGCCGGCAGCGCCGGAGACGATGGAGATGCCGGCGATGTGACCGTTACTCATAACGGTGACATAGTGACCCACGGTCGGGGAGCTGCTGGAATATTCGCCCAAAGTGCCAGTGGTGATGCCGATGGTGCGAGCGGCGACGGCAGCGACGACTATGCCCTGAGCGCCCAGGGTGTCGGCGGCACCGTCAACATTGAAGTGGACGGTACAATCCAAAGCCGCGGTAAGTTCTCTAAGGGCATTGTCGCTCAATCCGTGGGTCTTAATGGAAACGGGAACATTACCGTAACTACCGCAACCGAGAGCGTCATCTCCGGCGGGCGAGATCCAAACGGAACTGGCACAGGACAGGATGCGGTCGCAATCCAACTGCTCGATGGAGCCGATAACCTGATCGACAACCAGGGCCTGGTGACAACCCGGAACGGTGTTGATGGCATCGCCATTGAGGCAAGTGAAATTTATACCGACGCCGGCAATACCACGCCGATCAACAACAGCGTCAACAATGCAGGGACCATCATCGGTTCGATCATCCTAAATGGTGATAGCAATTCACTGACCAACAGCGGTTTGATTGCCAGCGGATCGAGTCTTGACCTAAACGGCAACGGCAATCGATTCCGCAATCGGGGAATTATCTCGCCTGGTGACCAAGAAAATATCGCAACGACGGGAGTTACCGGCCGTTACCGGCAAACGGCCGCAGGTACCTACCTGGCCGACATCGCTTTTGCCGACAATGTGGGAGAGGATGAATCAGACCTCTTGGATGTGACCGGTGTCGCCCATCTGGGCGGAAAGGTGACGGTCAATGTCCTTGACGGTGCCTTCATTGAACCAGACGCGCCGGGCGAGACCATAATCCTAAGAGCTGCTGGAGAAATTGGGACCGCCGAACTGGAAGCGGTCGATACGGCAGTTGTGGACTATGAGCTGCGCTACGGAGACAACAATCGGGATGTTCTTATCGGTTGGGAGGTTGATTTCTCGGCTGGTGGAAGCGCCTTGAACCGTAATCAATCGGCCATTGCCACTTACATTACGCGGTCTTTGCAAGAAGGGGCCATAGCATCGGTTGGACAGCAAGCGGCGCAGAGCGAAGACTTGACCTCTTCCGCAAACAACATACGCGCGGACGGCTTGTTGGCGCAGCCCAAACCGGTGCCGGCCACGGTCGCACCGGACGACGATCCTGAGGACTTGCATGATGTCTTGAATGCTCTGTTGGAAGCACCGGATGCTGCAACATTGAGCGCCATTTATAATCAACTCTCCCCCGAACCCTATGCGCAGACGGAAGCGGCAACCGTGCTCAGCAATCTAAACTTTGGCCGAAGCTTGCTGGATTGCCCGCAAGACAGTGAAGCGCTGGGTGAAGAGGCCTGTGGTTGGATCCGCTTCGGTGGCCAACAGGCCGAGCGGGACGGGGACTTTGAGGATTTAGGCTACAGCGAGACGGCTTTGGACCTGGACCTGGGCTTGGGCGGATATGTGACCGAAAATACCGGCTTGGTATTCGGCCTTTCCGCCGGACGCAGCTTCCTAGACACGGAAGGTTTCGCCAGCAGCCGGGGTTACCGTTTCCAAGCCGGTGCCGGTGTAAGTTATCGATATGATGCGACAACCTTCTCCACGGCCTTGATCGGCGGGGCAGCCTTTTACGATGTCGAGCGAAACCTGACCTTGGTCGATCCATCCTTGCGGACTGAAGGCGATCAAGAGCTTTATTTTGGCAGCGGTCAACTTCGGGTCGCTCACGAGACCGATTTGGGCGGTGGATTTACGATTCAACCCTCTATTGAGGGCTGGGCTGGTTACTTCTATCAAGCCGCCTTTTCTGAAACCGGCGGTGGTGGTGCCAATCTGGATGTGGAAAGCAATGGTGATTTTTTCGCGGCGATCCGTCCCGGTCTGGCCGTTGTCGGGGATATGGATGACGGATACGGCAACCGATTGCGCCCCTTTATCGGCGGTGGAGTTTCCTATCTCGTAACCGGTGACAACGAGGCCAGCGTGACGGCCCGACTGCAAGGAGATGACAACCAAATTCCCGGTTTCACCGTAGAGTCAGGCCTAGAGCGTGCCTATTTTGATGCTGAGGTCGGCGTGGAATGGGTGGCACCCGAAGGCATGACCATGCGAATCAGTGGCAATGCGCAGATCGCCAAAAATTACCGGTCCCTCGGTGGGTCCGTGAAGTTTGTCCTACCGTTTTAGCCAAAAGAGACCTCGGTCCGGCAATTAAGGGCGATCTGTATCTTCAGATTACCGATTTGGGTTATCTCTTACGGTTATGGGTATTACTCATATGGGCCCAGAAGTAACGGCAAAGCAGACCAATCGCCGCCAATCGACCCCTTTCGTGGCTCGAGAGCATGTCAAAAAATGGCGAAACTCGCCTGGTATGACAATGAATCGGCAGCGCGCCTTGGATTCCGCGACACCCTGACCTGCAAAAAAGTATCGAGGCCAACTTGGGCCGCAAATCTCTGAGCCAGGTAGAGCGTTACACCAAGGGAGCCGGCCAGTGACGCATAGCGCGAGAGGCCATAAAAAAGTTTCATCTGCAACGGAATAAAAACGGAAAGTGACTGGCGTCATAAAAAAGCTACCAGCCGCCCAACTAAGGCACTGAAATAAATCATATAAACTTAGGATGTGGTGGGCCCGGCAGGATTCGAACCTGCGACAACACCGTTATGAGCGGTGGGTTCTAACCGCTGAACTACGGGCCCGGGCGCATTCTGCCCAGCCGCTGCCAGGGATCAAGCCCTTTTGCCGGCTTGGGCCAAAATTCCGGCTGGGTAAGGGGTCCGAGCAAGACGGCAAGAAGGGCTGAGGCTCGGTAGAGTGGCCGGCTACAGCATCTGTGCCGCGCAGTTCAAGAAAATTGCGACCGCAAGACGGGGCTTGGACGAAGGAGAGAGGGCGCGGCGCGATCGCAATGACCCCGCGCCGCCGGCAGCAAGTCTTTGAGACGGATCAGGTATCCAGGAAGCTGCGCAGTTTTCTCGAACGGCTGGGATGCTTTAGCTTGCGCAAGGCCTTTGCCTCGATCTGTCGGATACGTTCGCGTGTCACCGAAAACTGTTGGCCAACCTCTTCCAAGGTATGATCGGTGTTCATGCCGATGCCAAAACGCATGCGCAGCACCCTTTCCTCGCGGGGCGTCAAACTGGCCAACACACGAGTGGTCGTCTCGCGCAGATTGGCCTGGATCGCCGCATCCAAAGGAATCACCGCATTCTTGTCTTCGATGAAATCACCAAGGTGGCTGTCTTCCTCATCGCCAATCGGCGTTTCGAGGGAGATGGGTTCCTTGGCAATCTTCAGAACCTTACGCACCTTTTCCAAGGGCATGACCAGGCGGGCCGCCAATTCTTCCGGCGTGGGCTCACGGCCGATCTCGTGCAACATCTGGCGCGAGGTGCGCACCAGCTTGTTGATGGTCTCGATCATATGAACCGGAATACGGATGGTCCGGGCCTGATCGGCGATAGATCGGGTAATGGCCTGGCGAATCCACCAGGTGGCATAGGTGGAAAACTTATAGCCCCGACGGTACTCGAACTTATCGACCGCCTTCATGAGGCCGATATTGCCCTCCTGGATCAGGTCCAGGAACTGCAGGCCCCGATTGGTATACTTTTTCGCAATGGAGATCACCAAGCGCAGGTTGGCTTCCACCATTTCCGTCTTGGCTTTGCTGGCCTCTCGCTCACCGGTCTGCACAGTCTTGACGATGCGTCGGAACTCGCTGATTTGCAGATCGCTGGCCGCGGAAATCTCCGCCACCTCTTTGCGGATGCCCTTAATCTGATCCCCTTGGCGCTCGGCGAATTGCTTCCAGCCCTTTCCGGTGAGGCGCTTGACCTTGGAAACCCAGCGCGGGTCAAGCTCGCGGCCGTAGTAGTGATCAAGGAAATCTTGCCGCTTCACGCCAGTTTTCTCAGCCATGCGCAGCAGCTTGCCCTCCAAGGTCACCAAGCGCCGATTTAGGCCATAGAGCTGGTCCACAAGTTGCTCCAAACGCGCATTGTTAAAATGCACGTTTTCCATAAGATCCACCAGCTCGCCCTGGAGTTTTTCATGGCGCTTTTCGGTCTGCGGCGTGATTTTCTCGCCTTTTTGCATGGCCGTTAGGCGGCGCTCTTGCACCTTGGCCAGCTTTTTCCAGGTATCATTGATTTGATCAAAGGTTTCAAGCACTTGAGGCAAGAGAGCCGCTTCCATTGCGGCCAAGGAAATATTGCTTTCCTCTTCGTCGTCGTCCTCGCCGTCCTCTTGGTTCTCCCCTTCGGCCGCGGTGCCGTCCCCGCCCTTTTCGTCATCTTGGGCGGCTTCCTTTTTGCCAGCGCCGCCGTCGACTACTTCCAGGACCGGGCCTTGTTTTTCGCTCGCCTCGTCCCCTAGATCGTCCTCCTCACCGGATTCGACCTTGGCGATGTCTTCTTCGTTAGGGCCGCCGCCATAGGTCGCATCTAGGTCGATGATGTCCCGCAGGAGAATTCGACCATCAATTAACGCCTGGCGCCACGACAAGAGGGCACGAATGGTCAGGGGCGATTCGCAAATTCCACCGATCATCTTTTCCCGGCCCGCCTCGATCCGCTTGGCGATCGCGATTTCGCCTTCGCGAGATAGCAGTTCGACGGACCCCATTTCGCGCAGATACATGCGAACCGGATCGTCGGTCCGGCCGATATCATCGTCGTTCAGGTTGCCAGCGGTGCTACTGGACCCGCTACTTTCCTTTTCTGTTTCCTCGGCCGGGGCTTCCTCGGGCTCGTCGCCTTCAATGACGTTGATGCCCATTTCCGAAAGGGCCGCCATTGTGTCTTCAATTTGCTCGGAAGACATCTGGTCGGGCGGCAGGACCGAATTCAGTTCGTCGTAGGTGACGTAGCCAAGCTCCTTGGCCTTGACCATCATTTTCTTGACGGCAGCAGATGCGCTATCCATCAAGGGTCCATCACTTGATTCTTCGCGGGATTCAGGTGCTTCGACAGCTTCGCTCGACTTTGTCGCCATGCAGATTCGGTCCCCAATAAGTGCCCGGCGGGCCGCAATTCGCCGCGCTTACCGGAAGTGAACGCGGCTAGGCTTAATATATTGTTAATTCGGCTCAGACTGTTTGACCGCTTCGTAGCGGTCCATGTCCTGCCGATGGGTTTGCGACTCTTGACTTATTTTTTGCTTTGCCTGCATGCGCGCCAAATTCGCTTCCGTCATGTCCGACTCGAACTCCAGCCTCTCACTTCGCGCTTCGGCCGCCTCACCACGCTCGCGCATCACCGAAAGCAAATGCAATAATCCCAACCGCGCCGCCTCCATCGAAGCGCCGGGCCGGGCAAATTCGCCATGGGTGTAAACGTCCGCGTTTGTAAGGCCTTGCAAAGTCGACTCAAACCCCTGGTCGGAGAGGTGGCACCTTAGGGTCTCTCTGTCAAGGTCCCGGTCAAATTTTTGATCCACCAGATGCTGCGGATTCCTCATCGGGTTTGAGGTATCGGACGGCTTGTCGGCTTGATCGGCAGCAAAATTCAACATGCCGGCTGCCAGGCGATCCAAGTCCGTCGAGCCGAAGAGAACTGTCGCCAAATCCTCTGCCATCTGCACCAAAAGGCCGGGATGGTTGACCAATCCGGCAAGCAGCACCTGCTCTTGTCTACGCCGCAGCCGGGCCGCTGCTGCCTGGTAGGGTGCTTTACTGAAGGCCGACGGCGAGAGATCGCCCCGTCCAACTCCCCTATCAATGCCTCGATCCGTGCCCCGCCAAGCCGGCCGCTGCCCAGGGCGGTGAGGCTTGAATTGGCCACTGCCCTGCGAGGACCCGCCAGATCGATCGAAGCGCTCGCCGAAGCGGCGCATCATCTCGCGCTGATAGTCGGCCTTGAGCTCCGGATCGGGAATGGACTGAACGGATTGGCGCAGCGCCTTGCGCAAGGCGGCGCGCCGCTCTGGCGTATCAGCGGGCCGCCCGGTCACCTCCTTTTCCCAGAGAATGTCCACCAAGGGCCGGGCCTGCTCCAGAAGGGCGCGCATGGCACCTGCCCCTTGCCCTTGAATAAGGCTGTCCGGATCCTCTCCCTGGGGCAGCCAGGTGAACTGGAGGCTGCAGCCCGGCCGCAAGAGGCCTAGAGCCCGGTCCGCCGCGCGAAAGGCGGCTTGCCGACCGGCCCGATCCCCGTCCAGGCACATGATGGGCTCGGCCGCCAAACGCCAGAGTTCCTCGATTTGCGCCTCGGTCACCGCCGTCCCCAGGGGCGCCACGGCTCCAGGAAAGCCGGCTTGCGAGAGGGCGATCACGTCCATGTAGCCCTCGGTGACGAGGATCTCCCGCTTGTTTTGCGCCGCCAAACGGGCGCCGTCCAGATTGAAGAGAACCCGCCCCTTTTGAAAAAGGGGTGTGTCGGGGGAGTTTATGTATTTGGCTGGCGAGTCCCCCAGCGCCCGTCCGCCAAAGGCGATGATCCGACCGCGCCGATCCTTGATGGGAAAGATGATCCGGTCAAAGAAAAAGTCCCGCGTCGCGCCACCCTCCTCGGGCTGCTTAATGAGCCCACCTTCGAGGAGTTGATTGATGCCGATTCCCTCGGCTTTTAAGGCTTGGGTCAGGGCCCCGCGCTGGTTCGGGGCATAGCCGAGCCCGAAGGCTTCCACCGTGTCAGCGGAAAGGCCGCGGCTGGTGAGGTAGTGACGGGCCTCCTGGCCGTCCTTAGCGCGCAGACGGCCCTGATACCAGCGGGCCGCAGCGGACATCACGTCGATGAGGCCGGCCCGCTTCTTTTCCCGCGCCGCTGCCTCGGGCGTCTGCTGGGGCATGGAAAGCCCTGCCTCGCTGGCCAGGCGTTCGACAGACTCCAGGAAGCTAAGCCCCTCTGTTTTCTGCACAAAGGAGATGATATCGCCGTGCTCACCGCAGCCGAAGCAATGGAAAAAGGCCTTGTCGTCGCTGACCGTGAAGGACGGGGTTTTTTCATTGTGGAAGGGGCAAAGCCCGGTGAACTCCCGCCCCCGCCTGATCAGCTTGACCCGCCGGCCCACCACACCCGACAGAGACAAGCGCGCGCGCAGCTCGTCCAAAAAATCACTGGGAAAGGACATGGGGCGGGACCTTTTTGGCCACAGGGCCACACAAAAAAGAGGGCCTGGAGGATGACTTGGCGATTACCTAGAGATCCTAGTTTAGCGACCCGGAAGGGATTTGTTGACCCCAATTTAGATAAGAGGCGCAACATTTGAAACTTTGTGGCTCAAGATCGCTCAAAGCCGCGGCGAAGCTCCCAATCGGTAACGGCACGCTCGAACTCGGAAATCTCCCAACGGGCGCCATGCAGGTAGTGATCGATCACCGCGTCGCCAAAAGCGGCACGAAGGCTGATGGATTGATCCAAGACGGTCAAGGCCTCGCCCAGGGTCGCCGGGATCTCGCGCCCCTCGCCGCCATAGGCATCGCCGGCGAACATGGGCTCCAGCTCCATCTTCTGCTCTACCCCCGCCAGGCCCGCGGCAATCTGGGCGGCCAAGGCAAGATAGGGGTTGAGGTCCGACCCGCCGACGCGGCATTCGACGCGCACGGCCTTGCTGTCGGCGCCGCACACCCGGTAGCCCGCGGTGCGATTGTCCAGGGACCAGACCGCCTTGGTGGGAGCGAAGGTGCCGCGAATGAAGCGCTTATAGGAATTCACGTTGGGCGCCAAAAAATAGGTCAGCTCGGAGGCGTGGCTCAAAAGGCCGGCCAGGTAATGGCGCATGGTCTGGGACATGCCGTTTTCGGCCTCCGGATCAAAAAAGACCGGCTGGCCGTCCAGGGTCCAGAGGGATTGGTGGATATGGCTAGAGCTGCCTGCATGATCGTGGGACCATTTGGCCATGAAACTGACCGCCCTGCCCTTTTGCCAGGCAATTTCCTTGGTGGCGTTTTTCACGATCACGTGGCGGTCCGCCATGGTCAAAGCATCGGCATAGCGCACATTGATCTCGGCTTGCCCCGCATCGGCCTCGCCCTTGGAGTTCTCCACCGGGACATCAGCGCCGTTCAAGCCATTGCGCAGGGCACGCATCACATCCTCTTCCTTGGTGGTTTGGAGGATGTGATAGTCTTCGTTGTAGCGGCCGTAGGTGGTCGGCCGGGCGCCGCCCGCGACCTCCTCATAGCTCTCGTTGAAGAGATAAAATTCCAGTTCCGTGGCCATCATGGCCTTCAGACCCATCGCCTCCAGCCGTGCGATCTGGCGCTTTAGGATGGCCCGAGGCGAATGGGCAATTTCGTGGTGACCGTGGTGATCCAAAACATCGCAAAGGACCAACGCGGTGCCCTCGAGCCAGGGGATAAGGCGCAGGGTGCTCATATCCGGCTTCATCATATAGTCGCCGTAGCCCGCCGCCCATGAAGTGGAGGCAAAGCCGTCGATGGTCGACATTTCCTGATCCGTGGCGAGCAGGTAGTTACAGCAGTGGGTTTCCTCCCACGCGCCCTCGACAAAAAACTCGGCATGGAACCGCTTACCCATCAAGCGCCCCTGCATGTCGGTAATACAGGCGATCACCGTGTCGACCTCGCCCCGCTCAACTCGGTCCTTCAATTCATCAAAGGTCAGTTTTCCAGCCATCTTTACTTTGCCTTACGAACAAGCCGACCGGCGAGCCCTCCCCTCTAAGACGAGAGATGAGAGGGCTGCCGGTCGGATGTCAGGGTTACAGTTTAGCTATAGCGATAGGGCCGTCCGGCCTTGTCTTGAATAGCGTTGTAGTCCTTGAGGATCTGAACGACCTTGGCCTTGGTCTCGGACTCAGAGGCAATCTCGTCCCAGAACTTGAGGGCCGCACCCTCAACCTCGGCCCATTCCAGATCGGGAATGGTGGTGAGTTCCATCTTGGTGCCCTTGACGCGCAGCTCGGCTTCACCGCCCCAGTACCACCATTGGCGATAGTAGTGGGAGCTGTCCATAGTGATCTTGAGCAGCTCTTTAAGATTATCCGGCAGCTCGTTGTAGCGATCCATGTTGGCAAAGAAGGACCCGCACCAAGCACCGGAAATGTTGTTGGTGAGGAAGTAGTTGGTCACATCGGCCCATCCGACGGTGTAATCCTCGGTAATACCCGACCAAGCAATACCGTCCAGTTCGCCAGTCTGTACCGCTACTTCAATATCTTCCCATGGCAGGGACACGGGCACTACCCCGAATTGGCTGAGGAAACGGCCCGCCGTGGGGAAAGTGAAGACCCGCTTGCCTTTCAAGTCTTCCAGGCTCTTGATCGGGTCCTTGGTGGCGAAGTGGCAGGGATCCCAAGAACCGGCCGACAGCCACTTAACGCCTACCTTGGAATATTCCGCATCCCATATCTCGCCCAAGCCATACTGATTGAACAAAACAGGGACATCGAGGGAATATCGACAAGCAAAGGGGAAGTACCCACCGAAGACTGTCACCTCGGTGGGTGAAGCCATGGAGTCATCGTCGGATTGCACCGCATCGATGGTGCCTTTTTGCATGGCCCGGAAAAGTTCGCCCGTGGGCACCAGCTGATCTGCAAAGAAAAGCTCGATTTCCATTTGATCGCCAGCGACCTTGTTAAAGGAATCGATCGCCGGTTTGATCACATGTTCAGCCAGCGCAGGACCAGCATAGGTCTGCATGCGCCATTTGATCTTGGACTGGGCATGGACCGCCGGAGCAGCGAGAACTGACGCTGCGGCCGCGCCCGCGCCAGCGACGCTGGCGCCCTTTAGAAACTTACGTCTTGTGGTCATAGCTAACTTTCCTCCTTCTTAGTTATAAATTCCCGCTTCACATCTTACTCTTCAGTGAATGCAGGGCATGATCATTCTCCAAGAGCCTAGCTTCGCGGCTCATTTCCCATAGATGTAGTTTGGGAACCAGAGAGCGATTTCCGGGAAAATCATGAGTAGGGCCAAGGCCACAACCATCACCGCGACAAAGGGGATGATGGACGCATAGATATCCTTTAATCGGATTTCCGGCGGCGCCATGGCCCGCATCAAAAACAAGTTATAACCGAAAGGTGGGGTCATATAGGCGATCTGTGTTGTCACAGTATAGAGAACCCCGTACCAAATCAGGTCGAAGCCCAGCGCACCCACCAGTGGTACATAAAGTGGGGCCACGATCACCAGCATGGCCGTATCATCCAAGAACGTACCCATAACGATGAACGAGAGCTGCATCAGGATCAAGATCACCCAAGGGTTCAGGCCCAGTTGCTCGGTAAAAAGGTTCTCAATGGCGCGAACCGCGCCCAGGCCATCGAAAACGGCGCCAAATCCGAGTGCCGCCAATATAATCCACATGAACATGCATGAAATGGCCAAGGTCTGCCGTACCGAGGTCTCAAAAACCTGCTTGGTCATGCGCCCCTTAAAGACGGCGGCCAAAAAGGCAGCGATGGCCCCGATGGCCGAGCTTTCCACCAAGCTGGTCCAGCCGTTTACAAAAGGCACCATCATGGAAGCGAAGATAATGACGGGCAATAGGCCGGCCCGAAGCAAACGCAGTTTTTCGGCCGTGGAGACGTTACGGCTTTCCTTGGGCAAGGCCGGACCCAACTCGGGCTGCAGTTTACAGCGCACGATCACATAGATAATGAACATGGTGGCCATCATCAGCCCAGGGAAAACACCAGCGAGCCAAAGTTGGCCGACAGGCTGGCGGGCAATCATGGCATAGAGCACCAAAACCACCGAGGGCGGCACCAGGATACCCAGCGAGGATCCCGCTTGGATCACCCCCGTCACCATGCGCTTGTCATAGCCCCGACGCAAAAGTTCCGGCAGCGCGATGGTGGCCCCAATGGCCATCCCCGCAACGGACAGACCGTTCATCGCCGAAATTAAGACCATAAGTGCGATGGTCCCCACCGCGAGGCCGCCCCTTACCGGCCCCATCCAAACATGAAACATTTTATAGAGATCATCGGCGATTTTGGATTCCGAAAGCACATATCCCATAAAGATGAACATGGGCAGGGTCAAAAGCGGGTACCACTTCATCAATTTCATGGCTGCGGAAAAGCCGATGTCGCTGCCACCTGTTCCCCACAGGGCCAAGGCCGCGACCACGGCCACAAAGCCGATCGCTCCAAACACACGCTGGCCGGTAAAGAGCATCAGCATCATGGTGGAGAACATCAAAATGGCAATCAACTCGTGTGACATCAGAGCTCTTCCCCCCGGATGCGCGCGATGTCTTTAAAAAATTCTGCTACAGCTTGGAGCAGCATCAGAAAAATACCTGTACAAGCAATAATCTTAATCGGCCAAATATAGGGTCGCCATGCGGTGTTGCTTCGCTCTCCATACTGCAGGGAGTAGCTGGTGCTGTCATATCCGCCGTATAGCAGAACACCCAGATAGAAGATCAAAAAGAATATGGTGAACGAATCCACCCATGCCTTCGTCTTAGGCGTCCAATTTCCGTAAAAAAGGTCCATACGCACATTCGAGCCGAGCTGAATGGAATAGGGGCCACCGAGCAGATAATAAGCCACCATGGCAAACTGAGCGACTTCAAGAGTCCAAATGGATGGCAGAAAGAAAGTCTTGGACACCGATGACCAGAGCAAGACGGCCATCATCACAAAGATAAAATACATCATGACCCGGCCCAGGCGACGATTGATGGCCTCCACCACACGCACATAGCCTTTGATAAAGCCGGGCATCTTATCCCCTCTGCGGTTCTGAATTCATGGTCTGGCTCAGCGCAGCGTCGATCCAGCCGGCCAGCATCTTACCTATCTTAACCTGATCTTCCGCCGTGCCAATGAGATCGTTGCGAATTTCGATCATGACATTCAAGAGACCATTGCGAATTCCGTGTTCCTTTAGGGTGTGCGTCACACCGTCTTGAGGTCCGTAGGGTTGATTGCGCACCACAGCATGGGAAGTGAACTTGTTAGCCGTCGCCAACATGGCATCCGCCAAGCGGGAATCCGCGTCGTGCAGGATACCGATCTCGACATTGCGAGGCTTGCCCCAATATACCGGGGTGAAACTATGGATGGTGATGATAGCACGCACTCTCGGAGAAGCCTCAATTTTTCGGGCAATGGCTTGCTCGAAAGGCCGGTAGAACTGCTCAACGCGCTCACGCCGCGCGGCGTCGCTAAGACCCTTGTTACCGGGGATGTCCCCGATTTCCGATACCTCGACAATGGCATCCGGTGCTTCGGGCGGCCGATTGCAATCATAAAGCAAACGCGACACCCGACCCGCAATCAGAACCGCGTTGAAATGACCCGAGAGGTGACCGGAAACTTCATAGGCACCCAAATCCCAGGTCGCATGATTGAAAAGTTGGGAGGGGCTCATACCCAGGCCGTGAAATCGATCAGGTATATGGTTGGATGCATGCTCGCAAATAAACAAAAGCGGCGCGGCGCCGTCGTTATTGGAAATCTCAGGGTCGAATGCCTCTGCCCCATCGATCCGTGCCGATGCGTCTGTCCCAACCGAAGCGCCTATCATTTCCCCGAGCCAGCGTGCCATATAAGACTTAACTTATGAAATTATCTTTACAGAATAGATCTAGAAGTCAAAGGCTTTTCTGAAATTTTTGTTTCAGAACGATCGGAGAGCTTGTATGGTTGGCTAAATGCGACTGAGATGATGACCACTTCGAACGACAGCGTCGCCGACCGGATCCAGGATAATTTTGAGCGCCTGACTCGCGCCGAGCGCCAGCTTGCCGGCGCTTTAAGAGAGAATTATCCCGTCTCGGGCCTGGGCAGTATCACCACCCTGGCGGAAAACGCTCAGGTATCCACGCCGACAGTGGTGCGCATGGTCCGCAAATTGGGCTTTGCCGGTTTTCCTGAATTCCAAGCGGCCCTGAAGCGCGAGTTGGAGGCAAAAATCTCCAACCCCATCGCCAAGCACGAATCATGGGCTGAAAACGCCCCCGATGAACATCCGCTCAATCAATTTACCGAGGCGGTAATCGACAACATTCATCAGTCGCTAGCTCAAGTAGATCACGAGGTCTTTGATCGGGCTTGCGGGCTGTTAGCCGACCCTTCGCGGCAGGTTTTTATCGTTGGGGGTCGTATCTCCCGCTCCCTCTCCGACTATTTTTACATGCACCTGCAGATGATCCGGGCGGGCGTGCATCCCATCAACGCGGCCAACAACAACTGGCCTCACTCGATACTGGATATGAAGGCCGAAGACGTCTTGGTCGCCATTGATATGCGGCGCTATGAGAACAGCACCATCAAGATGGCGGAACTGGCCCAAGAACGGGGGGTGCGGCTTATCCTCTTTACCGATCAATGGGGCTCGCCGGTAAGTAAGTTCGCCGACATGTCCTTTAGCAGCAAAATCTCGGTCCCCTCGGCCTGGGATTCCCTGGTTGTCACCCTCTTGTTGATGGAAACAATGGTGGCCGATGTTCAGCGGCGCAGTTGGAACAACACCCGCAACCGTATCGAAGAGCTGGAGGAAATTTTCGACCGAACCCGGCAGTTCCGGAAATTCACCTAGGGTCTTTCCTAAGCCGGAAGGTCAGAACCAGCGGCATCTCTTAGCGTTTCGTTTTTCCAAATATTGCTGGTGGTAATCCTCAGCCATATAAAAGGGTCCGGCTGGAGCAATCTCGGTCACAATAGCCCCCCGGAAACGGCCAGACTGTTGCTGGGTCGACTTCGCAAGCTCAGCGGCGGCTTTCTGCTCATCGCTATGAGTAAAAATCGCCGAGCGATACTGAGTGCCCACATCCGGGCCTTGGCGGTTTAAGGTGGTGGGATCGTGGCAGTCGAAAAACACCTTCAGGAGTTCGTCATAGCTTATCCTGGAGGGATCGAATGTTACCTGGACTACTTCGGCATGACCTGTCCGACCGCTGCATACATCTTGGTAGGTTGGGTTATCCGTCGCGCCGCCCGCGTAGCCGACAGCCGTCTCGGTCACCCCGTCCAAGCGGCGGAAGGTGGCCTCCACGCCCCAGAAACACCCCGCCCCAAAAGTTGCTTTTTCCATCTTTGAACTCTCCATCCTTCGAGCACTGCTCATACCCATCTATGTAATAGATGATCGGCCCCGCCCCAAGCAAGGCTCGCTTGTTTGTGATCGGATTTTCTAGATGGGGGGTTTGGGAGAAAGCTAGGCTGTCTTTTTAGGCGGGTCTTTTTAGTCTGGGCGGCTGCTGATCCCTAATCAGCACCCCGGAGTCTCCATCCAAAATAAACTCGCTGAAAGCGGCTATCAGCTTTAGATCCAACTGACCTTTACTCTCTTTCATGATGGAGATCGCCTGCTCCTTTTCCAGGGGCGGCTTGTAGGCCCGCTTATCCACAAGCGCAGAGTAAACATCGCCGATGGAGATCAGGCGAACATGATCATCAATGGCCGCCCCGCAGAGGCCGTCGGGATAGCCATCACCATCGAGTCGCTCATGATGATGGACCGCCATGCTCACGATCCTTGGGTCGAGCTCGCCTTGGCCCTGCATAAGATCCCGGGAATATTCGGGATGGGCGCGCATCACGTTCCATTCTACTTCGGTGAGTGCAGACGGCTTGTCCAAAATTTCCAAGGGCACGCGGGCCTTACCAATGTCATGCAGGAGGGCACCCTGAATGAGGATCTCTGTATCGATGGAGCCGATGCCGATGGCTTGCGCGAAGGCCGAAACCACCCCGCAGACAAACATGCTATGACGGAAGGTATAGGAGTGGTGCCCGCGCAGCGCGTCCATCCAGCTATCGAGCTGGCCGCTGGCGGTTGCCTGGAGAACCTGTTGAGCGGTCTCCTTAATTTCCTCGGCCGACAAGGGCTCTCCTTGGTGAACGTTCTGGAACGAATTTTCGAAACACTTCAAACTGACTCGCAACGCCGCCCGCTGGGTCTGGCTTAACGTATTCCATCCCGCTTCGGCCTTTCGATTGACCGCTTCCCGGATCACCGGGATGAGCGCATTGCCGTCCAAAGGACGGGCAAAGTAGTCGCTGGCGCCCAAATCATGAACGTTCAGAACCGTCAGGCGATCGCAGTCCTTTAAGACGAAAATCTTGGCGCCAGAATGAAATTGGATGTGAT
>JBCCHN010000033.1:0-45370 GCA_039028695.1 Pseudomonadota bacterium | reverse complement strand
CCAGCCTTAACGTCCGATACAATTCGATTGCGTAAGTCCGCCGACAAGGCTTTGCCCATGATCCACCTCCTGAAACTGTGAATCACAAATCAAAGCCACTGGAAAGAAAAAAAGGATTCAGCCTTTTCGCCCGACGGTCTAAGCCCGAATTTTTGCGTCGAGTTGGGAAACCTGCGCGCCAAGTGGGACGTCAGGTTTTAGGCCTCACCCACTGTCCGGTGGCTGTGGACAGCTATCAGAATCAGAAACGGGCCCGTTCCGACGTTGCGTCGAAAGAGAGCCCGTTTCGGTTTGATGCCGCTCGATAGGTCGCGGCTATTCGGTCACGGCCTTGGTTTCAAGGTATTCGTGAAAGCCCATGGGGCCGGCTTCCCGGCCGTTGCCCGATTGCTTGTAGCCGCCGAAGGGCACGTCATAGTCACCGGCGTTACCGTTGATATTGACAACCCCGGCCCGCAACTGGCGGCTGACCCGGCCGATTCGCTCGCTGTCCGACGACTGAATATAGGCGGCGAGACCATAGTCCGTATCGTTGGCGATCTCGATGGCCTCTTCTTCCGTGTCGAAAGGAATCACGGCCAGCACGGGGCCGAAGACTTCCTTGCGGGCAATGTTCATTTGATTGTGCACGTCGGCGAAAAGGGTTGGCCGCACATAATAGCCCTTGTTGAAGCCCTCGGGCAGGCCGGGACCGCCTGCGGCCAAGGTTGCCCCGTCGTCAATGCCCACCTGAATGAGATTTTGCACGTGCTCGTACTGGCGTTTATTGACCACCGGGCCAATGTGGTCGCCTTCCTTCATGGGGTCGTCGACCTTGGTGGCTTCCACCTCTGCCGTCACAAGGGACAGAACTTCGTCGTAGGCGCTGCGTTCCACCAGAAGCCGCGACGCGGCGTCACAGGATTGCCCGTTATTGATGAAACACGCATCGACCGAGATCTTGGCCGCCTCTTTCAGGTTCGCATCCGCAAACAACAGGTTGGGCGATTTGCCCCCAAGTTCCAGCGTGACCCGTTTGATCGTGTCGGCGGCTGCCTTGGTTACGGCCTTGCCGGCGCGGGTCGAGCCTGTGAAGGACACCATGTCGATATCCGGATGGGCGGAAATGGCTTCGCCGACGCCGGGGCCATCGCCGTTGATCATGTTGAAGACGCCGGGCGGACAACCGGCTTCGTGAATGACTTCGGCGAGCATGATGGATGTTAGCGGAGAATATTCGCTGGGCTTCAAGACAATGGTGCAGCCCGCGACAAGGGCAGGGGCCACCTTAATCATGATCTGATTCACCGGCCAATTCCAGGGCGTGATCATGCCCACAATGCCGACCGGCTCGTCGATCAAGGTCGAGCCACCGCGAAGAGATGGTCTTTCGAACTGATGCTCCTTCACGGCTTCGATGGCCGCTTCCATATGTCCGATGCCGACAGGCATGTGAACTTCCCTGGAAAAGGATATCGTTGTGCCCATTTCGTGAGGCATCATTTTGATGAATTCCTCGCTTCTTGCCGAGTAGGCCTCAATCATGCGCTGAAGCAGTGCAACACGCTCGTCCACCGTGCTGAACTGCCACGTCTTGAAAGCTTCCTTGGCCGCTGTCACGGCCTTATCCACATCGGCCTTGGACCCGAGCGCGATCGTCGCAATGGCTTCCTCATTGCCAGGGTGAATGACATCGAAGTCGGTGCCGCTGACCGGATCGACCCACTCGCCGTTGATATAGAACTTCTTATAATTGCTCATGATTGCGCTCCTTGAATGCCTGATTTGCTCGTTCGTTTCGCATAGACTGTCCTACCTTATATTGGCCCAACCTGTCACGCTGACAGCTGCATGACGCTGATGGTGGCAGCCTGCGAACAGTCTCCAAAAAAAAGTCCACCTATCGCTTAGCGGCTTAGAGGCGAACCCGGACCCTGCCGCCAAGCCAAAGATCATGGTCCGCAGAGATCGGGGCGGGTTCGCTACATCTGAGAAAAATCCCCTCGGACCAAATTTATTGCGAGTGATTTGCATTTGCAATAGCTTCAGATGATGGAAGTGGAAAATGCCATGTGGTCTGGGGTTCATAGGCGCGTCGTCGTGCCCGGCGAGAGCCCTTGAAGCTAGGGATCGCAGCGTTAGGACCACAAACCGGGTTTGAGCGCCAAGAGTTGATTCAAGAGCCACTGTCCCGCGCTGCCCAAGGCCCGCCTTTCCGTCCAGACCACATCCACGCCCCGCTGAATTTCCGTCTGCTGGAATTCGTAATAGAGCCGGACCAAGTCTCCTGATTTCAGCTTCTCCGCCACCACCCTTTGGGGCAGCAAGGCCCATCCCAAGCCGGCGATCAAGAGCTCCATGACAATGTAGGGGCTCTCGCTGAACCAGAGCTTGGGGGTTTTTCGATCGCGGCCGGTCTCGTCGGCTTCTAGAGGGCGGATTTGCATCATGACTTGGCGATGCTGGCGCAAATCCGCATGCGAGACTCGCTTGCGCTTGGCCAAAGGATGGCTGCGCCCGCACACCGGGATGAGACGCGAATGGCCGATACCGCGAAAATGAAATCCCAAGGGATAGTCCTCCTGCTCCATCATCAAACCCATATCGGCTCGGCCTTGCCGGAGCAGGCTGGGCACTTCGTTGATGCCCGGATCCAGCACCTCCACCTCCACGAAGGGATAGCGTCGGCCGAAGTCCAAGAGGATCTCGGTCAGGGGGCGGACAAAAATCCCCTGTTCCACGGCGATGCATAGCTGGGTTTCGACGGCCTGGCTAAGGGAGGCGGCGTGGGCCAAAAACTCCTGATTGCCGTGCAGCACCGAGCGAGCAAACCTGAGCAGCGACGTACCGGCGGCAGTCAGCCGCGGGTTGCGGCCAGAGCGGTCGAACAGGGCTACACCCAGGTCGATCTCAAGGTTGATCACCGCGGTGCTGACGGCGGACTGGGCTTTGTTCAGGCTGCGTCCGGCGGCGGAAAAAGACCCCGCATCCGCTGCGGCGACAAAGGCCTGAAGTTGATCGAAGCTGGGCATCACGGTTGTGATAATCTATCTTAAAAATAGATAGTAGCTAACTTGATAGCATAAGAAAAGCGGATAGTATGCCATTCCAGTGAATGCGGGGCCCTGACGGTGGCGCTCCCATATTGGAGAAGCTGATTATGAAAAAGAAAATCGTTGTCCGGACCGCTCGGGACCGTCTGCGCTATAGCCTGCTGTTCGAGCTGGTGTTGATTGCCATCCTGGCACCGGCGGGTGCGATGATTTTTGAGCGCCACGTGTTGGACATCGGGCTTTTGTCGGTGGTGTTGTCCCTCAAGGCAATGATCGTCAACCTGGGCTATAACTGGCTGTTCGACCTGTTGGATGTGCGGGCCGGCCGGGTTCCCACCGAGCGTCGCCCTCTTGGTCGGGTTTTGCACGCCGTGGGCTTTGAATGCAGCTTGGTCCTGACTTCGTTGCCCATCGTGATCTGGTGGCTCGGATTGACGCTGCTCGAGGCCCTCATCATGGATGCCGTCGTCACCAGCCTCGTCGTCGTCTACACCATCTTGTTCGGTTGGTGCTACGACCGCTATTTCCCGGTCGTGCAGTCCGTCGCAGCGGGCCGCGCCTAAGGGGAGTAAAAGGCTGGAAGGAACTCTCGTCTGGGAAACTCTCGTCTGGGAAACTCTTGTCTCGGAAACTATTGTCTGGGACTGGGCTTGTTCCTTTCTAAAGAGGATAAGAGTGCCTTGGCGGGCCCCATCCGTTGGATGGCTTTGCAAAGGCATGTTGGGATTTAGCTAGATTACCTTAAGCCAGGAGATGTAACCCCGGTCCGTCATCTTGGCCCCCGTTCTTGGCCCCCGTTCTTGGCTCAGGGTCCCCTGGTGTACACTGCGAACGCCGGCCCTGAGATGGCAAGGCCCGAGGCCTTGTTTCACTGATGCGTTGTGGCCTTGGCTCGATGGCACACCAGCCGTATACCGACTTCATCCGCGACCGACCTGCATTGAAATGTGCCCTCGTTTCGGAGTAATCTGTTTTGGCTCGGACGGTTTCTTGTTTGGAAAATAAGATGATCAAAAGAATTCTTGCCGGGGTTTGTCGGTCGCCCGCTCAATCCGCCATTGTGCCGATGGTTACAGATTTGGCGGCCAATCATTCGGCTTCTGTTACGGGGTTGGCGCTTCTGGATCAGGAAAAAATAGCGCCGAGCCGGCCTCCGTCAACGGGTGTATTTTCGTCTAAGCTCAAGGAACGCGAAGAGGTTCTGAGCCAAGCTCAACAGGATAATGTAAGACCGCTGGCGAGCTTGCGTGAGGCTATCGAGGCGTCGGGACAGGCATACGACGAACAGCAGGTTGATGGCGAATTTGATGAGTCTTTGCGCCGTATTTGGTCCTTTCAAGACCTATTGGTTCTTTCCAACACGCCGTGGTTCGCCGGTGAAAAGACGCCGCGCGCGCCGATTACCCTATTGCAGGCGCTCGCGGATGGCATAAGGCCGATCATTTCTGTCCCACCCTATGCTGGGACCGACCGGCAAAAGGCTCTCGTTGCCCTGTCCGGATCGCTGGATAGCGCAAAGGCAATGAAACACTTTGTTCAACTTCGGCCATGGCCGGACATTGCGTTGCATCTGGTGACCGTCGGCGAGCCGAAAAATGCCCATTCCGCAACTGAGCTGCTTAACGATGCTCAGGGCTACGCAACTGCGCACGGTTTTACGGTCTCAACGGCAGCGCTTGCGGATACCAAGGACAAGACGAGTGCCCTTTTTCAAGAAGCTGCCTCAGTAGGGGCCGATACTTTGGTTGTTGGTTCCAGTTACAGCCGGTTTCTGCTGAGGGAAAAATTCGGCTCCAATGTGCAGCAGATCCTGGCCAAATTCGAGGGCGCCGTTTTCCTGTCACACTAAAGGCCCAACCGCCCGAACGGCGCGCGCCTTATCGAAATCATTGTTTATGACGAGCCTTTTTGGGTCACCCTGCCCCACGGCCACCCCGTGGCGCTTGAGATTACGGTGGGCCTGAGCCGGATACAGGCCCGGGAGCTCCCGTTGCTCTTCGACGGCCATTGTCTCAGGGATGAGGTCTATGAGTCATGTCATCTGGGAGATATCCGCTCCGGTGACGAGCTGGGCCCGCGCACTCCAAAAAACAGCCTTGCCACGATCCCATCGTTGGCCAGGGCGTTGGTCTTGGCAGGCATCGCCGTGGTCCAGTTGGGCCCCAAGTCCAAGCAACGATGCAAAGCCCGCCAGCGGGCGAGGGGTCGGTTGGCTTTAAAGGCATCTGACCCTTGGGCCCCCTACCAGGCGGGCTAGTCTCATTGAGGCCTTTCCCCCGACGCCGATTGCGGGCAAGATCCAAGGGCGCGTGGCAGGCCACGTGACGAGATAGAAAATCGCTTTTTTTAGGAGGGACAGGATGAATGGTGCGGACCTGATTGCCCAGATCCTCAAGAAGGAAGGGGTGGAGATCCTGCCTGTCTTTCCTCACAGCGATCTGATCGATAGTTGCGCCAAGCTGGGCATCCGCCCCATCGTCGTGCGTCAGGAACGACAAGCCTTGCACATCGCCCACGGCTACGCCCGTATGCTGAGCGGCGAAAAAATCTGCGCGACCGGCGCTCAATACGGGCCGGGCTCGGAAAACGCCATGGGCGCGGTGGCCCAGTGTTTCGCCGACAACGTGCCGGTCCTGCACATGCCTGGCGGTTATCTCCTCAGCGAGCAGGGTACGCCGCCCAATTTCAATGCGGCGCGCAACATGCAACACATCAACAAATGGTGCGAGATGGTCTATCAGGTCGAGCGCTTGCCGCACATGCTGCAAAATGCCTTTGCGCTTTTGCGCAACGGGCGGCCCGGTCCGGTGACCTTGGAGGTGCCCCACGACCTCTTCACCGCCGAGGTGGACCCGGGCCTGTTGGATCTTTATCGCCCTCAACGGCGCTCTCGGCCCCTTGCTGGCCCGGCGGAGGTTGGTGAGCTTTTGGATATGATGTTGGGCGCCAAGGCGCCGGTGATCATCGCCGGGCAGGGCATGCTCTACGGCGATGCTTGCGCCGAGTTGATCGACTTGGTCGAGCTGACGCAAATACCGGTCGCCACCACCTTGAACGGCAAGAGCGCTTTCCCGGAGAACCACCCTTTATCCCTGGGCACCGCGGCCTGTTCCCGGCCCGACCATCTTCTGGCCCTGCTGAACAAGGCCGATGTGATCGTTGGGCTGGGCACTAGCTTTACCCGCTCTGACTACATCACCCCCTTTCCCACTAAGGGCCGGCGCTTTGCCCAGCTCACCAATTGGGAAGGGGACCTCTCCAAGGATTACCCGATCGACTTGGGGGTCATCGGCGATGCCAAGACATCTTTGGGGGAGATCTTAAAGCAAGCACAAGCGCGGCTGGGCGCCGCGGGGCGGGACCCGGCAGAGGGGCCGGCGGCCGAAATCGCCGCGGCCAAGGAAAGGTTCCTGGCTCAATGGCGCCCGCTCTTGGAGTCCGACGAGACGCCTATCAATCCCTATCGGGTGGTGTGGGACGTGACCGAGACCCTGCGCGGCAAGAAGGCAGTCGCCACTCACGACGCCGGCTCCCCTCGGGATCAGATTACGCCCTTTTTCGAGAGCACGATCCGGCATGGTTACATCGGCTGGGGCAAGACGACCCAGCTGGGACTGGGGCTTGGTCTTATGCAAGGGGCTAAGCTGGCACGGCCCGATTGGGCCTGCGTTAATGTGATGGGCGATGCGGCGATTGGCATGGTGGGTATGGACCTGGAAACCGGCGTGCGCAACCGCATAGGTACCACCTCAGTGGTGCTGAAGAACTCGGTTATGGGGGGCTATACCAGCTATCATCCGGCCGGCGCGGAACTCTACAACATCCACGAACTGGGCGGCGACTACGCGGACATGGCCCGCGCCTTGGGCTGCCATGGCGAGCGGGTTACCGAGCCCGCCGAGATCAAGCCCGCCTTATCCAGGGCCCTGGCCGCCAACGAAGAGGGACAGCCGGCCCTGGTGGAGGTGATTACGTCTGAGGAAGGCCGCATGGCCAAGAACCTGCCCGAGGGGCTTTGAGGGGAGCGAGGTGATAAATGTCTAAGCCCCTGACCAGCTTTCGGGATTTCTGGCCCTATTATCTGGGTGAGCACGCCAGGCAGGCAACGCGAGCCTTTCATCTGGTGGGCACGGGCCTCGGCATTGTGCTCTTGGTGACGGCGGTGATGGTCGGGTCCTGGCCACTAGCGGTTGGGGCTTTGATTGTCGGCTATGGCTTTGCATGGGTGTCGCATATCTTTATCGAGCGCAATCGCCCGGCAACCTTTCGTCATCCCCTCTGGTCCCTGATCGGCGATTTGCGCATGCTGATGCTCTTCCTCTCAGGCGGCCTGGGACGGGAGTTGGATCGCCATAACATTACCGGGGACAGGAAGAAAAAGGATCGCCATGCGCCGTTATGACCACTTCATCGACGGAGCCTGGGTGGCGCCCGCCACGGGGGCATATCTGGAGTCTATCGACCCGGCGACAGCCGCGCCCTGGGCCAAGGTGGCGCGGGGCAACCAGGACGATGCCGAGACGGCCATGGCGTCGGCCCAAGCGGCATTTCGCGACGGTCCTTGGTCTCGAGCCGGCGTTCAGGATCGGGTTACTATGCTTATCGCTCTTGCCGACGCTCTTGAAACGCGCTGGGAGGAGCTGGTGGATCCGGAAGTGCGGGATAATGGCAAACGCATCACCGAGGTGCGCGGTCAGTTTGCCGCCTTGCACACTTGGTATCGCCATTTTGCCGCCGAGCTTAGGAAGTTAGAGCCAGAGCCTCATCAAAACGCCGTTCCGGGTGTGACCAGCGCCTCCCATTTTTTGCCCTACGGGGTGGTGGTGGCCATCACGCCGTGGAACTCGCCTCTGATGATCCTGGCCTGGAAGCTGGCGCCAGCCTTGGCGGCGGGTAATACGGTGGTGGTTAAGCCGTCGGAATTGGCCTCCGCCTCCACTCTCGAGTTTGCAAAGCTCGCCCATGAGGCAGGCTTGCCTGCCGGGGTGTTGAACGTGGTGACCGGGCTGGGGCACGAGGTGGGCGCGACCCTGGTCAAGCACCCCCTGACCCGCAAGATAACCTTCACCGGCTCGGACCAAGGCGGTCGGGCCGTGGCTGGCGGGGCGGCGGCGGGGGTGGTGCCCGCGACCCTGGAGCTGGGCGGAAAATCTCCTCAGGTGGTCTTCGCGGATGCGGATCTGGACAACGCTGTCAACGGCATCCTCTCGGGCATTTTTTTGTCCAACGGCCAGACCTGCGTGGCCGGATCCCGCCTGATTGTACATGGGGACATAAAACAAGATCTGGTGGCGCGTCTTGTAGAGCGCGTCGCGGGCTTGAAGGCCGGCAATCCCCTGGATCCCGCCACCCAAGTCGCGCCCCTGGCCAACCGGGCGCACCTGGACAAGGTGCTGGGCATGATTGAGCAAGCAATAGGCGAGGGTGCCCGTTGCCTAGTCGGCGGCACGCGCTTGGCCCCGGCCGATTGCCCCGATGGCTACTTCGTTGCGCCCACCATTTTCGACAATGTGTCGCCTGAAATGGAGGTGTGGCGCGAGGAGGTGTTTGGACCCGTTCTGGCCGTCGCACCGTTTGAGGTGGAAGAGGAAGCGATCCGTCTTGCGAATGACTCCAAGTACGGCCTCGCCGCCGGGGTCTGGACGGCGGACCCGACACGAGGCGCTCGGATCGCTAATCAAATAGAGTCGGGGACAGTTTATATCAATCATTACCGCTCTGTGGACCCGGACGCTCCTATCGGCGGCGTCAAACTCTCCGGCTATGGCCGCGAGCTGGGGCCGGACGCGATCAAGGACTTCCTGCAAGTCAAATCCATCTGGTCCGGCGAAGCCCCCATGCCAGACCCCTTTCCGTGAGGGGTCGGGAGTTTTTCTTTCATCTCTTCGCAGGTGAAGCGGGTGTGGCACTGCACGGCCGGCAAAGCGACCGCGCCGCACCTCGGGTGTTATTCCGCTTTGAGTTGACGAATGGCACCAGCCCAGTCTTCCACGTGGTAGGACGTGACGATCTTGCCGTCCTCAACGGTATGAATGTCGATCGACATGATTTCCCAGCTTTTGCCCTTGCCGTCGATCCCGAACAGGGGACCCTGGGGTGTGCCGGTGGCCCGGCCGCGGACAATCACCCGATTATCGCTGATGATCATCTCCTCGATGTTCCAAGTCATGTCCGGGATCAATTGACCGAAGCCGATCATTTGTTTCACGAACTCGTCGCGAGACTTGGCCTTGTCGCTATAGTTCCCGATGCTCTCCCAGTTTTCTGAAATGATCGCTTCTGCGGTCGCAGCCACATCCGCCCCCGAGGCGCGGGTCAAGATCTTTGTATAGAAGGGTTCCACCACGGACCGCATCGCGTCGTTGGCTTGCGCCGGAAGGGCCGAAGCTGCAATCGCCGCGGCGGCGAAAAGCATGATCACCTTGCGTTTCATCTTAGAAAATCTCCCTATCAGAATGGACAGCTGTGGCGAGGGCTCGACATGCCCCTGACAGGAGCTTTACAGGGTCGGGCCCGCCTCATCGCAATGAAGGAAAGATAGAGACTTTCATTGGGATCTATAATATAGGATAATCTATTTTTAGAATTCGAAAAAATAGAATAATGTTAGATCGACTGCGCCAGTTGGCGATTTTTGCAAAAGTCGTTGAGACCGGCTCCTTTCGTGGGGCGGCCAAGGACTTGACCCTGTCACCGTCGGTGGTCAGTCACCACATCGCCAAGCTGGAAAGCGACCTGGGCGTCGCCCTTTTGTATCGTTCCACCCGGGCCCTTTCCTTGACCAAAGACGGTGAGACCTTGCTGAAGTGGGCGCAGGAAATGGTCACGGCCGCCGAGGGCGGCTTGGATGGCATCACGGCGGGGTCCTGTGAGCCCACGGGCCGGCTGAAAATTACGGCGCCCGCCGTTCTAGCCCATTCCAGGCTGATAGAGGTCATCGCCACCTTTTCGGCTGCCCATCCCAAAGTCGATTTGGATGTCAGCTTCACGGATGTGCGCAAGGACATTATTGGCGAAGGCATTGATCTGGCGATCCGGATGGGGTGGCTCAAGGACAGCGCGCTCAAGTCAAAAAAGGTGGCTTCCGAGGAACGGCTGTTGCTGGCCGCGCCGTCATACTTGGAGGGGCAACACGCACCGGACACGCCCAGCGACTTGCAAAGTTGGCAATTCCTTTACCTCAGCGGCGTTGGGCGCCAGTTTGAATTCGAAAATAAATCCGGGGACAGGTCTACCTTGACGGTAGGCGCGCGTATAGTTGTCGATGATGCGGTTGCCCTTTATCGATTGGTTCGTGCCGGGGCCGGAGTGGGAACACTGCCATTGTTTCTTGCCAAGGATGATCTCAAGTCCGGTAAGGTCGTTCATGTCTTACCCGACTGGCGCCCCAAGCCCCTTGGCATTTACGCGGTCTGGCCGCCAAATGCGCCACGGGCGAGCCTGACCACACGCTTTGTCAGTTATTTGACCAGGTGACGAGAGCGTACTTTGATAGGCTTGACCGGACGGCGCGGAAAGTAACCACCTTTATTGGCCGGCCTTTTCTGTTTTGACGAATCGCTCGTCGGACAGGATCCCTTGTCATTGGAGCTTTGTGAAAAGATTGACAGGCGCCCTTTTGATGCTTGAGTCTGCCCCTGTCGGCCCGCCAAGTGTAAGCGAAGCCGACGCAAGGGGAAGGACAACGCGCCATGGCGCAGGATGCGGAGGGGCTTGACGCTGCCAAGGGGGCGAAGGCGCGGGTGCGCGGTATCCTCCTCATGATCCTCTGCACGCTCGCCTTTGCCCTGATGGACGGCCTGAGCAAACTGTTGATCGAAACCTATCCGGTCAACCAGATCATGTTCATCCGTTATGGCTTTTTCCTGCTTTTTGTGATTGCGCTCACGCGACCCCGAAATGTGGTGAAGAAACTCGCGGTGCGGCGGCCTTGGTATCAGGTTTTGCGCGCCGGCTTTTTGGTTGCGGACCAGGTGGTCTTCATTCTCGGCTTATCCTTTTTGGCGCTTGCCGACGCCCATGTCTTGGTCAGTGCCGCGCCCCTTCTGGTGGCGGCCTTGTCGGTTCCCCTGCTGGGAGAGCGCGTTGGGCCGCGCCGTTGGGTCGCTGTTTTCGTGGGCTTCCTCGGGGTGGTCTTCGTGCTTCACCCGGAAGGGGATCTCTTTCGCCCGGCCGCTCTCTTCCCCTTGATCGCGGCCATCTTTTTTGCCCTCTATCAAATCATGACCAGGGTGGTTAGCCGGTCCGACAGCCAGGAGTCGACTTTCCTCTATACAGCTTTGATCGGCATGGTGGCCTTTGCGCTGGCGGCGCCCTTCGATTGGGTGCCGCCCGATCGGGATGGCTGGACCTTGCTGGCGGCCGTTTCCATTGTCGGCTGTGCTGCGCACATTCTGCTTATCAAGGCCCTGGCACTGGCGCCGGCCGCACTGCTGCAGCCCTTTTTCTATATGATTTTGGTTTGGGCCGTTGGCATCGGCTATTTGATGTTCGATGACCTGCCGGCGCCGATCACGCTGGCGGGGGCGGCTGCTATCATCGGCGCCGGGCTCTATACCCTGCACCGCGAGCACCGACGCAAAGGCAAAGCAGATTAGGGCCGCTTCAGAATAGGCCCGCTTCACATGAGGTCGGCAGCAAAATGAGTTGGCTCCGCCATGCAAAGCCGCTGTGTGATTGTTCTATTTTTGTTCTTATGGCATGATTGCCGTGCAAAGCTGTGCCGAGAGCATCATGTCGTGCAATGATTATCCTGGTATTGAGGCCAATCCCGACTCCCCGATCCACATCGGGACTCTGTTTGCGCCGGCGTCGCCGGCGCGGGATCGGGTGGATGCGGCGATCATGAAAGCCGCAACCGCTGGCGGCGTCTTGACGATCACCGGGTTGCCGGAGGGGGCGGCTTGCGACCCGGTGGCGCGGCGTCGGCTGCTGCGCCTTTTTGAATTGCCCCGATCTGTCCTGGTGGGTATGGCGAGTAATCTGCACGATCCGGCGCGGCCGCCTGTCATCAAGGGGTGGTTCGACGTGCGCGAAGGGCGCGCCTTTTACTACGACGGAATGGAAATCGGGCCGGACGTTGCCCATGGTGCCGGCACCGTTGATTTCTCCGATCCGCTTCAGGGGCTCACGCCCCTGCCGCTGGAAGCGGACCTGCCGGGCTGGCGGGCCGAGGTGCGGGCCCATTACCGTGCCATGGAACAGGTGGGCGGTACTTTGATGGGGTCTCTCGCCCGAGGACTAGGCGTGCCCGAGGCGTATTTTTCCACTCTTTTCGCCGCTGCAGGATCGGACCTGCGGCTTCTGCGCTATCCGTTGCGTTCGCCCGCCGCCCGTGCCGCCGTCCGGCAGGAGGAGGGCCTTTATTGCCGACATGACGGTAAGACACGCGAAGTCATCAGCGAAGCCCATCAGGATTTTGGCTTCCTCACCCTCTTGATCCAAGACGAGAGTGGTGGCCTTCAGGCAAAGATGCCCAACGGTGCCTGGGTGGATATTCCGCCCCGCGACGGCTGCCTGGTGGTCAATTTTGGCAAGCTGATCGACCGCTTGACCGGGGGAAGGGTGCGAGCGTGCGAACATCGAGTCCTGTCACCCGGCCGCGAGCGTTTTTCCTTGCCTTTTTTCTATGCGCCACCCGTGCAAGCCATGATCACGCCCCTGCCCCTGGCAGGTGCGCCAGACTTTGCACCTTTTTCTTATGGCGACCACGTCTGGGCGTCACTGCCCAAACTTCGGCGGCTATTCGGCGCGCGGCGTGCCAAGATGCGCCCTCTTGGCGGTCACCTGTCGTAACCACGTACCAGTATAGGACGGATTTCAGCCCCCTATATTTCCCAACAAAATTCTCTTGAAGCCCGACCGTCCCATCTGCCATCTAAACAAGGCGATGGAACAGAAAGGATTGCGTTTCGTGTGAGGGTCGCGAAGATCCTTTACTCAAGCGGCTCCAACATCAAGCAAGATAGGACAAAGGACACCATGGCGATTACCGAAAGCGAGTTGGCACAGGCACGAAAAGCCTGGGGAGATGGGATGATTGCAATCTCTAAGGCCTATGAGGTGGATGGGATTGACGGTGCCCGAGCGGTGGCCGAGACCCTGTTGGATGCCGCCTATGGCTATGACTTAGGGCCCGTTTTGTTCAAGCCGACCATGGCGAGCGGCGAGCAAACCTTTCGGCCGCTGCGCAAAGGCGCCTTGTCTTACTTTGTTGCGCACGATCCGGAGTATCCCCTGGACGGCGGTTTTGCGATCAGAGGGTGGCGCCACGTTGACTCGGAAACGGCGGCGCATTTTGTCCAAGGTGAGGTTGCCATGTGGATGGGATGGGTCACCATGACCGACAAGGACGGGCAAGTCACTAAAGTGGACAAGAGCTGGGGGTATAAAAAGGACGCCGAGGGAATGCTGCGCATCGTCTTGCACCACTCCTCGTTACCCTATCAGCCCTAAGGAACTTGACCCCACACCCGGCGGCGGAAAAAGATGCCTCTAATCAGCCCGTGGACAGACATTTTTTCTTGCAGGCGTGAGAAATTATTTTAATATTCCCGCCGATGGTTCCGCCGGATCGAACGAAAAGGCGGATTAAAAGGGAACCCGGTGCGCCGTACCCATCAGGGAGCAAATCCGGGGCTGTACCCGCAACTGTATGCGATAGGGAGTGCTCATCGAGTGCCACTGGGGTGACCCTGGGAAGGCGAGCACAATATCCCCATAACCGCAAGCCAGAAGACCTGCCAGACAAAATGGAACCTTTCACTGGGGCGGGTGTCCCCAAGGAGGATGTCAATGGCTTCGCAAGTCCTGCCGGCGGAACGCCGCGCCGAATTTAATCTAACGTCCGTCAGCACTCTCGACAGCCTTTTGGTCGTCGGGCTTGCTTGTGCCGGACTATGGACGATCATCATCGCGACATTCGGCGTTTGAGCTTGCTCTGACGCCATGCCACGGTCCCATTTGTTATCCGCCGTCGGGCTCACGCTCGGCTATCGGGATGTGACGATCGTTAAGGATGTCGCGTTCCGCCTTGCCCCTGGCGATGTACTCGCCGTGGTGGGGCAAAACGGCGCGGGCAAATCCACTTTAATCAAGACGCTTTTGGGCGCTTTGCCACCGCAAGGCGGCGCGTTGCACTGGCCTGATGGGCAGCCACAAACCATTGCCTACCTGGGCCAGCGGACCGAGTTCGAGAGCCGCTTTCCGATCCGCGTGCGCGACCTGGCTGCCATGGGTGCCTGGTCCGGCCTGGGCTTTTTGGGCAGGGTCGACGAGGACTGTCGCACCCGCATCGAGACCGCACTGGAGCGCACCGGCATTGCGGGGATCGCCGACATGCCCCTGCACAAGCTCTCGGCGGGACAGCTCCAGCGCGCGCTTTTTGCCCGAACCATGGTCCAGGACGCTCCCTTGATCCTGTTGGACGAGCCCTTTACGGCGGTGGATCAAACGACCGAAGCGGCCCTTTTGAGTTTGATCGACAGTTGGGCGGCGGAAGGAAGGGCCGTCATCCTGGTGTTGCATGACCTCTCTGCGGTGTTGCAGCACTGCACCGCGGCGCTGCTTCTGGGCGGCGGTCGCGCCCTGTTTGGGAGCCCCAAAGAAATCCTGACACCCGACAATCTGGTTAGCTTTGGATACCTCTCACACAGTCAAGCGGCCTGGATGGCGGGCATGTATAGGCAGGCGGCGGTACCCCATGTTTGAATGGCTCGACTATGCCTTTATGATCCGGGCGCTGACCGCCACCACCGTCTTGAGTTTTTCGGTCGCACCCGTTGGCGCGTTCCTGGTGCTTCGGCGCCTCTCCCTTGCCGGCGAGGCCATGGCCCATGCGATCGTCCCCGGCATCGTGATCGCCTTTGTCGTGGCTGGGCTGTCGGTTGCCTCCATGATCGTGGGCGGTTTGACCGCCGGTATCGCCGTGGCGGCGCTGACCAGCCTGTTGGCGCGCATGACCATCATCCGCGAGGATGCGAGCCTGGCATCCCTCTATCTGATCGCCCTGGCGCTGGGCATATTCATCCTCTCGGCAGCGGGCTCGGCAGTGCCGCTGAAAAGTTTTCTTTTCGGCTCTATCCTGGGCATCGATGACGAGACCTTGATCCTGATCGGCGCCACCGCGACCATCACCCTGGTCAGCTTTGCCCTAATCCTCAGGCCCCTGATCACCCATACCATCGATCCCGTATTCCACGAGAGCCAGACCAAACGCCCCGGCTTGGTGACCCAGTGGTTCATGTTTTTGGTGGTGCTCAACCTTTTGGGCGCATTCAAGGCGCTGGGCACCCTGATGGCGGTCGGGCTGATGATTTTGCCGGCGACCGCCGCGCGCTATTGGGTCTCGACCATCACCGGCTATTTGATCGTGACCTTCGCCTTTGCCCTTTTGAGCTGCTGGATCGGACTGATTGTGTCGTTTTATTTGCCGGACGTGCCCTCAGGCCCGGCAATCGTTCTGATCGCGGCGGTTTTTTTCGTGATCAGCCTGATTTTCGCGCCGCAGGGCTTTCATGCCGGGCTGCGCCTCAATCCCTTTCGCCGGCGAATGGGGGCCGGCAAGCAAACAACCCTGAAGGAAGGAGAAACTATCCATGAAGAAGCTCGTTAGTACCCTTTTGATCGCGGGACTGGCCTTTTCCGCCGTGCCCGCGGCGGCGGCGGATAAGCTGCAGGTCGTTGCCAGCTTTTCGATCCTCGGCGACATGGTGCGCCAGGTGTCGGGCGATCTGGCCGAGGTAACCACCATCGTCGGCCCGGACGCGGATGCGCATATCTATACGCCCAATGCCGGCGACGCTAAGGCCGTAGCTGATGCTGATGTGATTTTCGTCAACGGCCTGGGCTTCGAGACCTGGTCGCAAACCTTGATCGACACCTCGGGCACGGAGGGTCAGGTTTTCGTTGCCACCGAGGGGATCACGCCCCTGACGGTGGACGGGGAAATCGATCCCCATGCTTGGAACGCACTGACCAACGGCACCACCTATGTGTCCAATATCGCCGCCGGCCTGGCGCAAGTGGATCCGGACAACGCCGCGACCTATCAAGCCAATGCCAAGGCCTATAACGAGCGGCTGACCGCGCTGCACGAGAGCGCGATCGGTGAATTGGAACAGCTGCCCGCAGATCGGCGCACGGTCGTAACCGCACATGATGCCTTTGGATATTTGGCGGATGCCTATGGGATGACCTTCCTCGCACCGGTCGGGATCGATACGGAAGCCGAACCCTCAGCCAAGGAGCTGTCCGACTTGATCGATCATCTAAAGGATGCCGGCGCCGGTGCGCTTTTTGTGGAGAATATTACCAGCCCGGCCTTAGTAGAGCAGATCGAGCGGGAAACCGGGATCGAGATCGGTGGCCGTTTGTATTCTGACGCCCTTTCGGAACGGGGCGGCCCGGCCACCAGCTATGAAAAAATGTTCGAGCATAACCTGGGTGTGCTGATCCAAGCGCTCAGCGTCCAGTCGTAATCGGCCCGACCCGCCGCTAAAACAAAAACCCTCGGGGTGTCCCCGGGGGTTTTTATTCGGCGGGGGTTTTTATTTGTCGGGTTTTTATTTGGCCGGGGTTTATGATCGCGAGGGTCGTTTGTGATGCGTGCCGGTTTTTGTGCAGCGGGAGCCCTCAATCCGACCCGCTATCCAGCGAATATCCAGCCATCCGCTCGATGCTGCGCACCAGGGCGGAGTGGTCTTTTTGACCGTCGCCGTTCGCCGCGGCTGCGCTCATCATTTGTTGGCAGGTGGCCGTGTTGGGCAGGGCCATTTCCAAAGCCTTGGCACCGCTGAGCGCCAGGTTCAGGTCCTTTTGGTGCAGCTCGATGCGAAAGCCCGGATCGAAGGTGCGCTCGAGCATACGACCGGCGTGCACTTCTAGTATTTTGGAGGCGGCAAAACCGCCCATTAGGGCCTCGCGCACCTTGGCCGGATCGGCGCCCGCCTTGGCGGCAAAGACCAAGGCCTCCGAGACCGCCTGAATATTGAGCGCCACGATGATTTGGTTGGCCACCTTGCAGGTCTGCCCATCGCCCACGCCGCCGACCAGGGTGATGTTCTTGCCCATGATGTCGAAGAGGGGCTTGGCCCGGGCGAAGTCCGCGTCGGATCCGCCGCACATGATGGTGAGGGCTGCGTTCTTGGCCCCCACCTCACCGCCCGAGACAGGCGCGTCCACATAGCCGCAGCCCAGCTCGGCGATGCGTGCGGCAAAGTTCTTGGTCTCCATGGGCGCGATGGAGCTCATATCAATGATCAGCTTGCCTGGGCTTAGGCCCTCGGCCACGCCGTCCGCGCCGAACAGTACCTCTGCCACTTGAGGGGTGTCAGGCACCATGGTAATGACGATTTCGGCCGCTTCGGCAACCGCGTTGGCGGAACCGACCACTTCCAAGCCCTTCTCGAGAAGGTCAGCCGGCGCTGGGGTCCGATGTACAACAGTAGAGACTTGGTGGCCGGCATCCAACAGGTGCCCGGCCATGGGCGCGCCCATAATGCCCAGTCCGATAAAACCAATGCTTGTCATAAAACTCTCCCCCAATCTCTTTTGACTTAGTACCCCAGCCTCTAATAGCCGAGCCGTGGGTCCACGACGTTCTGCAAGGGCTCGCCATGAATATAGCGGCGCAGGTTATTGAACAAGATATCGAGGGTGATGGAAACATAGTTATCGCCGTCGTCGGCGGAAACATGGGGCGTGAGGATCAGGTTGGGCACGGACCAGAGGGGGTCCTCTGCGGGAAGGGGCTCGGGATCGAAGACGTCAATGATCGCGCCCGAGAGGTGGCCGGACCGCAATAGGTCTTCCAGCGCGCCATAGTCCATGGCCGAGGCGCGGCCCACGTTGATGATGCCCGCGCCCTTTTTCATGGACTGCAGCCGCTTGCGGTCGAAGAGGCCGACCGTGTGAGGCGTGGCAGGCAGAGAGACAAAGACATAGTCGGCAAGGGGCAGAACATCGTCCAACTGCTCGGTGGTGACCATGCGGTCCACGTTGGCGCGGGGCCGGCCGCTGCGGTTCACGCCAATGATCTCCACCCCCAAGGGCTTCAGACAGTCGGCCGCGCCGCCGCCCAGGCTGCCTACCCCGGCGATCAGCACCGTCTTATCGGCAATGGGCGTTGAAAAAAGCGATTCCCAGACCCTATCCCGTTGATTGTCCACAATGGACGGCAGCTTGCAATGCAGCATCAAGACGCTCATCAAGCCGAACTCGCCGGCCTTGTCCTTGTGGGCGCCCTTGTTATTTACGATCTGCATGCCCTCGGGCACCCAATCCATGGGGCACAGGTGTTCCACCCCGGCACCGATGATGTGGATCCAATTCAGCTTCGGAGCGGCAGCGCGCAGGTTTTCCGTGGGCAGGTCCCAGCAAAACAGCACCTCGGTGTCGGCGATGGACTCGGTGAAGTGATCGCAATCCCAGTCGATGAAAACCTCCAGATGGGGCGCCACATCGGGGTGGCGCTCCAAGGCGGCCTGCCAGCGCTCGGGTGTGGTGGTAAAGACGGGTTCGGCCTCGGGCGTTGGGGGGAAGGTGTCCGGGCTACCGTGATTGTTTTTAACATGTACCTTAATTTTACGATCGGGTGCCATTCCCAGTTCCTTCTCGATTTCGCCGCTAAGCTGGGACTTCCAACTCCTTAAGTCGGGCGGTGACGGCGGCCAGCCGAGCAACTTCCGCCTCGGCCTCCACGGCGAACTGTGCTTGGGTTACTTCTTCGCCAACGTGGCGTAGAAGTGTTCTATCATCCCCATTGGCGGGCTTTCGAATAACGCTGTCACCTCCGAATGTGGGAATTGGATCATCACCCCAAGAATCGGTGACATGTTCAGGTTCCTTGCCTTTTTCCATATCCTTGATGATGGCCCTTAGCTGTCGTCTGTAACTCACAATGCCCCGGTCGCTGGGCACGAGGTTTTCCTTCTCGTGCTCCGTGATGGGACCCATGCCTTCGGTCGCTTCCGCATCGGCGGGGAAGGCCTGCTTCTCGTCGTAGGTCCGGTCGAAAAGTTCGCCCTGCTCGATCAGCTCGGGTCCGTCGGGCGTGTTGTATTCCGGCGGATCGGCGCGCTCGCCGAAAACCGCCCAGGCAAAGCACATGGTCTCAACATCATCGATCGGGACGACCCAGCGGACGAACGAGGTCCTCCCGTAGTAGATGGACTTTGTGCCGTCGGCGGCAAAGGCAGCACCGGCTTGGGTGAAGTTGGGCAGCACCAACTCGTTGGTGCGCACCCAGACGTTATCCCCCACGCGGCGGGTGGCCGTGCCTAGGAAGGTGGTGCGGCGCTGGTAGAACTTATATTCCCCGACCATGCCGAAGCCTTCCGAGAACTGTTCCCGGCTGATGCTGGAGTGGAGAAAAGCCGTGTGTATTGGATCCACGATGGCGTCCAGAACCTGCAACCAGTTGCAATGAAACGGCGCCTTATAGGGCACCATCTCCTGATTGGGCAGGTCAAAGGTGTCGTAGTGAGGGAAGGGGGGCTTTAGATCCGGCGGACCCAGATAGGCAAAGATCAGGCCCTTGAATTCCTTGACCGGGTAAGCGCCCAAGGTCACGTTTTTTTGGATCTGCGCCTCCACAGTCTTGGGCTGACCCGGCACCTCCAAGACCTGGCCGTCAATGTCGAACAGCCAGCCGTGATAACAGCACCGAATGCCCCGGTCTTCGCACTTGCCGAATTCCATCGAGGCCCGGCGGTGGGGGCAGCGCCGGTGCACCAGGCCGATGCGGTCTTTCTTGTCGCGAAAAAGGATCAAGTCTTCGCAAAGGACGCGGATCAACTTGGGCCGCTCGCCCAACTCGGCGGTGAGTCCTACCGGATGCCAAAAGCGGCGTAGATATTCCCCGCACGGAGTTTCCGGGCCGACCCGGGTCAGCGTTATGTCGCTTTGGCCGGTCCAAGTCTGGTGGTAGCCCCCAAAGGGTAGGTTTTGCAGGGTTTTTTGAGCCATGGTTGCGAGCTTTCCCAAGGGTGAACAGCACCGGCCAGATTTATCGATCCCCGAATTGACAACAAGCGATCATTTCTTACACTAGATGTAAGAAAAATTAAAGTCAGGAAAGAGGATGGTGAAACGCGGCGCCCTTCCCCTTAACGCCTTGCGGGCTTTTGAAGCGGCGGCCCGGCTGGGCAGCTTCAAGGGGGCGGCAGAGGAGCTGTGCGTGACCCATAGCGCGATCAGCCAGCAAGTGCGCCAGTTGGAGCAAAGTTTGGGGCTCACCCTGTTCCGCCGCACCAACCGGGGTGTGACCTTGACCGCGCCGGGGGGCAGACTTTTGCCAAGCATAGGCGAGGCATTTGACTCGATGAGCACGGCCTTGACCGGCTTGACCGATCTGGGCGCGGCCAAAAGCTTGTCGGTCACGGCGACTCCTTCCTTTGCCACCAAGTGGCTGATGCCCCGCCTAGGGGCTTTGCGGCAAATGCAGGGGGATCTCTCGATCAACCTGCTGCCCACATTGCGCTATCTGGACCTGATCATGGGCGAGGCGGACGTAGCCATTCGCTGCGGCAAGCCGCCTTGGAAAGGACTAAAATCCCATCTCTTGATGCCCATCCATATGAGCCCGGTTTGCAGCCCCGGCCTGTTGGTCGGCGAAAATTCTATTGTTGCGCCTCAAGATGTGCTGGCGCAAACACTGATCCACGCGGATATCGGCGGCCACGAGGCGGGCGAGGAGTGGCGGGCCTGGCTGGCCGCCGCCGGGGTGGAGATGATGGGGTTAGCAGGCTCTGCGGGCGTAGCGGGTTCGGCCCGTCTGGAGGGACTGTCCTTTCAGGACCCGAATTTGGCGCTGCAGGCTGCCGTCGACGGCTTGGGTTTGGCCATGGGCTATCTGGAACTGGCCGAACCGGACATCGCAGCCGGGCGTTTGGTCTATCCTTTCAAGGCTCAGGTTCGCCTGGACTTTTCCTACTATCTGACCTATCCGGTCGAGCGCGCCCAGGAGCCCAAAATACGGGACTTCGCTCGCTGGATCAGGGGCGCCGCGGCGGAATTCAGCGATGCCCTCTCGGGGCGCTTGACGAATTGCGAATGAGCATCGTCAGGCTGCTCGATTGGGGGCTGCTCGATTGAGGGCCGTTTGCTTGAGGGCTTCGTCGAGCTGGGCCAAGAGCTGGTCGGCCAGGTTCATGTTATTGGCTGAGCCGGTCACCGCCGCCTGAGTGTTGGCCTGGATTTCCTGAATGGCCTCGATCACACCTGACAAGGCCTTGAGTTGGGATTGCATGCGGGCCAACTGTTCTCCGGTGGCGCTGGTCGTTGCCCTCAGGCCCTCGCCGGCGCCCCGGGCTTGCTGGTCGTAGGATTCCGTGACCTGATTGGCCGTTTGAATGGCCTGGTCCAGCCCCGCCAAATTTTCCGTTACCCGGTCGAGTTGGGTGCTCAGGGCGGCGACCAGGGACTCGATGCGCTCCACGGAACGGCCGGATTCATCGGCCAGGCTTTTTACTTCGTTGGCGACCACGGCAAAGCCCCGCCCGGCCTCGCCCGCACGGGCCGCTTCGATGGTGGCGTTCAGGGCGAGCAGATGAGTCTTCTTGGCGATATCGATAATGTCGTTGGAGACGGCGCCGATCTCGCCGAAGCGGCCCCGGAACTCCGTGGTGGCCTCGCGAAGGGTTCGCTCTGCATTTTGGCCTTGAGCCATCGCCTCGCGCACCGCGTTGAGGGCCTCCAGTTGGTCCGTTGCGGATTGGCCAATTTGCTTAAAATCGTCCTGACTGGCGGCCAGGTGGTCGTGGACGTCGCGAACCTCCGCGTCCAGCCGTTGGGTGCGCTCTACCAGGTCTAGGATAAAACCCGCTCGCTCTTGAGACGTGGCGTTCACCCGTGCGGCGTTTTGCCGGATGGTTCGGCCATGGTCTGCAGCCGCGGCGATGGGGTCGGTGATAGGGGGCTCGGCCAGGGGCGAGGGGGGTGCCTTGACTGGCGAAACAGGGTCGTCGATGGCATTGCTCTCGGTTTTGGTCTGAGCCAGGTCTTGGTGCTGTTCTTTGCCATGAGCACCCCTGGCAGCGAGGACTTGGCTGATGGTCGAAACCAGGTAGGGCACCATGAAGGTCAAGCCAACCTTGCCCCAGTTCATGGCCTGGTCGCTGAACAAGGCCTCGGATTGGTTGATCGCTGTCAGAATGGGGGTGACTATCAGGGCCAGCAGAGTTGCCCGCTTGACCGTCTCTTGCCGAAAGGCGATCGGGCGGGCAGGGGCATCTTTTATCGCGGAATGGTCCTGGCCGGTGATGTCCGGTGCTGAGATGTCCGGTGCCGAGATATCCTGCGCCGAGATATCCTGTGCCGGGGCGTTTGATGCCGGGTTATTATTCATGGGCAGGTGCGGGCTCCGCTGGTTCGCCATCTATCCAATCTTTGATAGCAAAGTGCCCGCTAAATTTACGTTAATGGGAAGCCTCGGTTGTGCAGGGACAGGATCAAAATCCGCAAGAAGGCCCAAAAAAAAGCCAAGGTATCGAGGGAAGATCCGGTTTCCCTGATACCTTGGCGTTAAATCGCGGGCCTAACCCCTGTTAGACCCCATCTCGATAGAGGGTTCTGCCGCTCTTAGACGAACCACCAACGCTCGGTGTTCTTGTCACCGTCCAGCGCCCAGTTGCCGGCAATCTCCGGCGGAGTGCCGATCTTGTCGGTGGTGGCGCAGACCAGGTTCGCAAAGACCGGGATCAAGACGCCGCCTTCCTGGCTGACGATGCGCTGCATTTCGTAATACATGTCGCGCCGCTTCACTTCGTCTAGCTCGGCGCGGGCCGCCAGCAATATCTTGTCGAAGTTTTCGTCCTTCCAGGGACCCATGTCATTCCAGTCCGAGCTGGAAAGATAGGCGGTCGAGAACATCCAGTCCTCCGTCGCCCGGCCCGACCAGTAGCACACGCACCAATCTTTCTTTAGCCAAACTTCACTCCAATAACCGTCGGCGGGGACACGTTCTACATTAATGTTGATGCCCGCCGGGGCGGCGTGCTCTTTCATGAGGACGGCGCTGTCCACGCCGCCTTCGAAGATATCCGCGGCCGAGAGATTTAGGTCAATCGAATCCAGGCCCGATTGCTGCAGGTGCCACTTGGCCTTATCCGGATCGTAGGCGTGCTGTTCCAGTTCCGCATTAAAATAGCGTTGCCCCTTTCCAATCGGATGATCGTTTCCGATATAACCATGTCCCCGTAACATAGTTTGCATCAGCTTTTCGCGATCCACACCATACTTGATCGCCATACGCACATTATTATCGTCGTAGGGCTGCTTGGTAGTGAGCATGGGATAGGAAAAGTGTTTGTTGCCGCTGGCTTCGAGAACCACTACGCCCGGCTTCTTTTCCAGAAGGTGAAGGGTCTTCAGATCCGGATCCTCTATCGCATCCACCGATCCGGTTTGCAGGGCCGAAATCCGGGCCGCCACATCGGGCACGTTCAAGGTCTCGACCTCATCGAAATAGGGTTGACCTTCCTTGAAATAGTTGGGGTTCCGCTTGGTGTGCGCCCGCACGCCCGGCTCATACTCCTGCAAGACGAAGGGGCCGGTGCCCATACCGTCACTGTAATCAGTGGTGCCGGCCGGTGCGATGGTCAGGTGATAATCGGCCATCAAATAAGGGAAATCCGCGTTGCCCGATTTCAGGTTAAAGACGACCGTTTCCTTGCCGTCGGCCCGAATGTCCTCGATGCCCGAGACCGCGCCGGAGCCGCCCGAGCTGGCGTCCTCGCCCCGATGGTGGTTGATGGAGTCCACGATGTCCTGGGCTTCAAGGCTTTTTCCGTTGTGGAATTCCACACCCTTTTTCAATTTGAAGGTCCATTGAGATGCGTCTTGGCCCGGATCCCAATCATCTTCGACCAGTTCGCCCTTGATGGTGCCGTCGGTCTGAACCTCGGTCAGGTTGTTGCGCACCTGCCAGCTAACGTTGATGTTATGAGAATCGATGAGCGCTGCACCGTCCAGGGAATCCGAGGTGGCGCCGCCGCGCAGAGCCTGACGCAAGGTGCCGCCCTTTTTCGGCTCGCTGGCCAGGGCTCGACCCGACCACATGGACGCCGCCGCGCCGGCCGCCACACCCGCAGCCACCGCATGGGACATGAACTCCCGCCGGGTCGCCCGACGGTCGGTCAGAATCTTATCCAGGATACCTTTTTCCTTCATGGCCATACTCCTGTTCTTTGAGATTTTTTTCATTTTCATTTTTTGGTTTTGCAGACACCTTGCCAGGGTCCAGCAACCGAATTCCTTTTGAATCGGATGCCTTCATGAAATCCTAAATTCTGCATCAATGCAATTCCCGTTTTCATAGGCCTGGATAAAGGCTAATTTGTTCGGGAATTGAGATTCGCTTGGGAGAAAGAGCGTTATGGACCAGCCGTTGGATCGGGATGAGGTTATCCGGCTTTTGGATGCCTTAGGGGACGAGGATGATGCGGCCGTGCTGGCTACGGCCCGACAATTGCATAATTTGGTGGAAGAGGCTGGCGCGTCATGGGACGCGTTGCTGGTGCCCGAGCCGAGCGAAATTGATGACGACCCCGACGTTGACGACCCAGACGTTAACGACCCAGACGTTAACGACCCAGACGATGATGATGCGGGCATTGATGGAGACGGGGAAGACGGGCGCGATGACGCAGTGGATGAGGCCGCGCTGGAACCCGAGCAAGTTGCGGCCCGAAACCAAAGCGCCTTGCAGCAGATAAAGGAACTCTTGGCCTTGAGCGGCATTTCCGATGATCTGCGCGAGGAGTTGGAAGACTATCGCAAGGAAATCCAAGAGGGCGAGTTTGCGCAAGGCGACCGCCGCTATATCGAGGCGGTCCACAAACGCCTGGTGAAATAACCGGACAAGATTGCTAAATCACATGAAAATCACGCGCATTTCCGTATATCGAACCGACTTGCCCTTGACCAAGCCCTATTGGCTGTCCGGGGGGCGCTTGCGCTTCGACGAACTAGACAGCACCCTTTTTGCGGTTGAGGCAGATGACGGGCAAACCGGGTGGGGCGAGGGCTGTCCTTGGGGGCATACCTATTTGCCGGCTCACGGCGCTGGTATCCGCGCTGCCGCCGAGCTGCTGGCACCGGCTCTTTTGGGGCAGGACCCGCGGGAGCTGGACAAGATCAATCGCATCATGGATCTGACCCTACCCGGTCATCTCTATGCCAAGGCCGGCTTGGATGTGGCCTGCTGGGACCTTTTTGGGCAGAGCTGCGGCTTGCCGCTGGCCGAGCTTATGGGCGGGCGGGAGAGCCTGGCGGGGGCGCCCATCGCATCATCTATCTCCACCGGTGCGCCCGAGGAGATGCTGGCCGAGATTCAAAGCTATCGAGACCGGGGCTACTTTGCCCATTCGGCCAAGGTGGGGGGCGATACGGGGCTGGACGTGGCGCGCATTCGCCATTTGGAGGCCGAGCGGAACCCGGGCGAAACCATCGTCTATGACGTGAACCGGGCCTGGAGCCGGCAGGAGGCGGTCACGGTGATGAACCAAGTGGCCGACCTGGGTGTGACTGTGGAGCAGCCTTGCGAGACCATCGACGATTGTGCTGCCGTCTCGCGGCGGACCGGGGCGAGTATTTGTTTGGACGAGCGGCTGGAAACTCAAGGGGACCTGACACGCTTCATTGCGGATGGCATCGGCGAGGTGGTCAACATCAAGATCAACCGTGTGGGCGGCCTGACCAAGGCGCGGCGCCTGCGCGACCTGGCGGAAGCCGGGGGCTTACGAATGCTGATTATGGAATCCGGCGGATCAGTGATCGCCGACACGGGCGCGGCCCACCTGGCTGCGACAGTGCCGGATCATTTGATGATCGGCTCCTGGCTGTGCCACGATATGCTCAGCCGGGATTTGGCGCCGGGCCGGGGCGCTCGTAATGACGCTGGGCGCATGGCCGCCCCAACCTTGCCCGGTCTCGGCGTGGCACCGGATCTGACCCTGATCGGCGCTCCGGTCGCGGTTTATGAGTGACCTTCGGCTCAAGTAAAAATCATAGCTATTGCAAAGATTTCAATTCGGCTATTTCAATAAAACTGAAGCCGGTTTCAATAATTCTGTCCGGTTGTTTTTGCGCTTTGGAGCTGTCACACTGATTGTCTCAATAAATTCGATAAACAAATAATCGATTGAACAGGAGGCAAAATTGGAAACCGAACTTCAGCTTAAGCGGATCTTGGCTGACAAGAGGGCCACGCGCCGAGATTTCTTGGTGGGGGCAACGGCCTTGGGCCTGAGCATCACCGCGGCGACCGCCATGTGGAACGAGGCCAAGGCGGCCGAGCCCAAACGGGGCGGACACTTAAAGGCCGGCTTGAACGATTCGAACACCATCGACTCTTTGGACCCTGCGACCTTTAACGCGACCACCATGATCTGTATCAGCCGGGCGTTCCGGGATAGCCTGGTGGAAGTGGGCCAGGATAACTCGGCCGTCCCCACCTTGGCGGAGAGCTGGGAATCTTCACCCGACGCCTTGGTTTGGCGCTTTAAACTGCGTAACGGCGTGGAATTCTCCAACGGCAAGAGCCTGACAACGGATGACGTAATCGATTCCATCAACGTGCACCGGGGCCCGGACACTAAGTCCGGCGCGGCGGGCGTGTTCTCGGGCATCGAAGATGTGACGGCCGACGGCGATGTGGTGCAGGTCACCTTGAAAGAGGCCAATGCGGACTTCCCCTTCCTGATGACCGACTATCACATGAACATCATGCCGTCCAAGGACGGCAAGGCCGAGGTATTGTCGGATGTGGGCACGGGCACCTATCTCTTGAAGGAGTTCGAGCCGGGCGTTTACGCGGCCTTGGAACGCAATCCCAATGCCTGGCAGAGCGATTTCGGTTTTGTGGATTCCTGCGAGATCACCACCATCCTGGACGATGCTGCCCGCGAAAGCGCGCTGCTGACACAGGACGTGCAGGTGATCAACCGGCCGGGCCTAAAGACCATTAGCCGCTTGGCCAAGGTGCCCCATGTGAACATCGTGGATGTGCCCTCGAACTTGGCCTTTACCCATCCCATGCGTCAGGACATCGCGCCATTCGATAATGCGGATTTCCGCAAGGCCCTGAAACACGCTCTGCCGCGCCAGGAATTTGTCGATAAGATACTCTTTGGCTATGGCGTGATCGGCAACGATCAGCCCCTGGGTCCGGTCTTTAACAACTACGATCCCGCGATCACCTCGGACTATGATTTGGACAAGGCCAAGGCCTTTATGAAATCCTCCGGTCTTGGGGATAATGTGAAGATCGAGATGCACACCTCCGACACTGCCTATGGCGGCGCGGTCGATGCGGCGCAGCTCTTCCGCGAGCACTTCTTGAAGATCGGCGTGGACATGACCGTGACCCGTGAGCCCAAGGATGGCTATTGGTCCGACGTTTGGAACGTCAAGCCTTTCTGCTCTTGCTATTGGGGTGCCCGGCCGGTGGAGGACATGATTCTCTCCATCGCCTATCTGTCGGATGCTCCCTGGAACGACTCTGTGATCAACATTCCGCGGGTGGACGAGTTGGTGAAAGCCGCCCGGGGCGAGCTGGATCCGGCCGTTCGCAAGGGTATGTATTCGGAAGTCCAGCAGCTCATCTCCGAAGACGGTGGCACCTTGATCCCGGCCTTCGGCAAGGACGTTGCGGCCACCACCAAGGATGTGGGTATTGGCCCCAACCTCGGCGGCGGCTGGGAAATGGACGGCGGCCACTTCATCAAACGCTGGTGGCTCGCCTAAAACCGCTTATGGCTTTGTCGCCCTTTAACGAAAACCGCCCGGTTCCCACCGGGCGGTTTTTGATTGGGGAGTGATAGAGCTTAACGGGGCGTCCAGGTGGTTGGACGATGTCTAAGTTTTTGGGACGAGATGAGACTTCACCCCATCAGCCATCGGGCGAGCCCGGCTAAGGTCATGGCAAGGGCAATGGAAAAGAGAGGGCTCTTGGTAATCACCATGCCGGCAGCCGCGACGAGAACGGCGCTACTTGGGCGCAAACCGCCTCGAGCGCATTCCGCGGCGACGATGGCGATTAAGACGGCAGTCGCCATGGCGGTCAAAACCGCCTTTAAGCGCGGGGTCATGGAAAAAAGGGACATCAATTCACCGCCGGCGATCCGCATGGCATAGATTACCAGGGCCATCATCACGATGGCGCCGTAGATGGCCAAATCACCGGGTGCGACACCACTGATCATAAGACTATCGGCCATATTGCCACCCTCCGATCGCGCCACCCACCAGTGCTGCTGCCACGATGTTCCACCCCGCGGGCAGAACCATATCCCCCACGACAGCGACCGCGCTGGCGGCAATGATCAAAGGCAGAGCCTGGACAACCGCCCGGACCACCGAACTTTCTCGCAACCAAGGCCCGACGATCATGGTGGTGAAATACGCCGCCATCAGCACATCGACCCCAAATAGGTCAAGGTCTCCGAACTGAGCGCCGGCGGCTGCCCCAAAAGCCGTGCCCAAGATCCACGCGATCCAGAGGATAAAACCACCGCCCACCAAGCGACCCAGATCCCGCTCGCCGGCCTGGAAGCTTTGGAAGCTGTCGGCGAAGTTGGGGTCGCTTAAGAAGAAAAATGCGGGCAGGCGCTCTTTGCGTGGGATCTCATTGGACCAGGGGGAGAGGGCAGCGCCCATGATCACCATGCGGGCGCTGACGGCGGCGATGGTCAGGGCTAAAGCGAGGGAGGGAAAGCCGGCTGGCCAATATTCCAAAGAGGCGAATTGCGCTGCTGCCGAGTAGAGCAGGACGCTCATGGCCAAGGCCTGCGCGGCCGTCATGCCTTTTTCGATGGCTGCCACACCAAAGGCAATGCCAAAGGGCAGGATAAAAACGGCAATCGGGCCCAGGGCACGGATGCCGCCCATCACCCCGGCGACCGTGATTTTCATCTTATCGGCCATAGCGAAAGGCATCTCTGTTGGGAAAGGAACCCCTGCATGGGGGCATGATGTCCAAGGGAATGGCAAGTAAGGGCATGGCCGGCAAGAAAATGGTGCCAAGTGCCCCAATCTGCTCGGCAAGAGAACAAGAAGATATCCTAACTATCATAAAGGTTAGAATTGATCCCTTGGCTTGCCTGTCAACCGCTATAGTGGTTAGAATGGAAAAGCCGTCGCGAGGAGGGCGAGATGCTGTTCGTGGGTGGGCGTTTGTGCCTGGATTTTTTCAATAGCGCCAACTGGTCGCTCGAGGGTCATGTACTTGATGAAAAGCTGGAGACCCTTGAAGACCTGGCGGAGTGGTGCCGAGGGGTCGCGGCCTTTGGTAGCCTCGAGGCTATTCCCGCTAGTCGTTTCCGCGCGGGCGAATTGGAGGCGCTGAAGCGGTTCCGTCTTCAGCTTCGCCGTTTGTTCCTCGCGGTCTTGTCGGAAGCCGTTCCGCGACGGGCAGATCTGGCCGCCTTGAATGCGGTGCTCCAGCGGCCTTACCCCGCCCAGACCCTGCGCCTCGGCAAAGCGGGCTTTGCCCTGCAAAAGGCTGTGTGCTTGGATCAAATCGTTGCCCAGTCTGCCCTGGCCCTGCTGACCCACCATCGCGATCTGGATCGGGTCAAGGTCTGCCCCGGCGATCACTGCGCATGGCTTTTCCTGGACGATAGCCGAACCGGCCGGCGTCGCTGGTGCGCCATGGAAACCTGCGGCAACCGCGCCAAAGCCCGCCGCCATTATGAGCGTGTGACCGGGCGGCGGGTTTAGCCGGCAAGCGACGGCTCATAAGACCACCAAGTACTTTGATAACTCGGCTATCCAGGCGCCTCAGATCACCTCCCAAGAGGCGGATTACTTGGTTGTATTTTAATTTATACAGCATCTTATGTTTTATGAATTTTTAGGGCGTTATTGGAGAGAATGATTGCTGTCTCAATGATCGTGGCTGGAAAGGCGGTTTTTGTGTTGTTAACCCTCTTCAAGCTGATGGCTCTTATTGTAGCCTTGGCGGCTATGAGCTTTTCGGGGGTCGCCCCCGCCTTTTTTTGGCTCGTTGTCGCCTTTCCTGCTGCCGCGATATTGGCCACGAAAGCCCCTGACTTTCAGGACAGGGGCAAGGTTCCCTCTCTCGCGGGCAAAGCGCTGGTACATGGGATTTTGGCCTGTATCGCCGTTTACTTTGTCTACGATCTGGTCATTGCCTATGGCTACCTTAGCGGCAATCCCACCTTCCTTTCCTTTGTCGCGACGGCGAACGCTGCCATCGCACCGATAATTGAGTCGCTGCCGGTTTTGAAGTCCATGGAAAGCAGTTTCACCCAGCACGGCTACGCAACGGTCTTGCCCTTACCGCAGCACATCTATGCGGCCAACTGGGTCATCTTGTTGACCATCATGGGGCTGCTTGTGGCGACAGCGCAAATTTGGGCCCGGATGTTGTTTCTCGGTATCGCCCTGGATGCCAAACAGCAAGCGGAGCGCGCGGCCCTTCTCAAGCAAGCTGAAGAACGCCAGGCAAAATCTTGGCTCCGGCAGAAGACAAGCCCCAAGGCGCGGATGGTGATGGCAGGCATTTTGTTTCCCTCGCTTATCCTGTTCGCCTTTTCCTTGTGTTATTTTACCGACAGCGATCGATTTGGCTCGGTCGCCGAGGGTTACTTGCACAGCTATGAAGTGCCGATGGTCTATTGGGAAGCGGCCATGAGATTCATGAGCCTGATTATCGTGACGGTGCTTTCTCAATTTCTCCTGCTGCACAAATTATCTGGGATCAGTATGCTTCAACGGATCGGTGTTGTTGCCGTCGAGCGATGAGATTTCCGATATCACCTGATCTTTAGAAATCGCAACGAAAGCCGTGTGCTAAGATCAACGATCTAATTGCACTCCCCTATTTTGGGATGGCGAGAATGTGACTTTCCATCGGCGAGAATCCTTTTAGCATGGCGATCGTTTTTCGCCGCAGCAAAAGGACTCCCAGCCATGCCCCGCATCCCCGCTTTGCCCGACGATACCCATGACCCTGAAGCACGAGCGGTGATGGAAGAGGTGCGCCAAGCCTGGGGAATGCCGTGGAACATTATCCGGGGTATGGCTCATAATCCCGAGGTGGTGCGGGGCTTTTTGGCCTTGCATAGCGCGATCGGCAACAGCGGCCTCAGCCCCGAGGATCGCGAGGTGATCTGCATGGAAATGGCGGTGCGGAACGGCTGCCATTATTGTGTGCCGGCCCACCGCTTTGTGACCGCCCATGAAACCGGGCTTGACGGCGTGGACAAGGAGATGATCCAGCAGATCTCCCGCGGTGAGACCTTGGCGGGCGAGGGGCGGCCCGCTCGGCTGCAGCATCTGGTGCGCCGCCTGGCCGAGACTCGCGGCGCCCTGAGCGATGGGGAGTTCGAAGACGCTCTAAATCATGGCTTCGACCGGGCCCAGCTGATCGCGGTGGTGGCCGAGATTGCCCACTGCACCCTGACAAACACCTTCAATCGTCTGGCCGATACCGAGTTGGACGCCATGCTCAAGCCCTATCGCGATGGCTTTCCCTAAGAAACTCAATCGCCTTTTTTGTGCGTGTCTCGGCGATGGAGGAGCGGCAGGCCACAACGGCTGGGATCGCCCGCGACCAGGAGGAACCCGCGCGGGGCATGGGGTAAATCGCCCCTAGTGTGACTCTCGTGTGCGGGCGGCAATGGTGGGCTTGACGCCGGTCAAAACTTAGGCGTCAATTCCGAGGTGATGTTCTCTCTTCAAGAAAGGTCAGCCGGACCATGCCCCACATGACAAGTGATCCCGTCGCGAGCGGTGCTGTTGCCCCGACCTACCCCTCAAATCAGGGTCTCCAGATCCGGCCCCTGACGCCCCATCTGGGCGCGGTATTGAGCGGGCTTACCTTGAGCGGCCAGCCGGACCCTGCGACCTTGAAGATCTTACGCACCGCCCTGGCCGAGCATCTGGTCTTGGTGATCCCCGATCAGGATTTGTCGCCTGCCGTGCTGCGGGATTTTGTCGGCCATTTCGGCCCCCACTTTCTCCATCACGCCGATGAAGGGGTGATCTTTGCCGAAGGGCTGCCCGAGGTGTTGGAAATGCGCAAGGAACCGGACGGCGCCCGCCTTTTCGGCGGCAGCGATTGGCACGCCGATGTGACCTTTCAAAATCCGGCAGCCTACCTTTCGGTTCTACAGGCTGTGATCCTGCCCAGCGTGGGCGGGGACACGGCCTTTGCCAATGGAATTGCGGCCTTTCAAGCCTTAAGCCTGGCTTATCAGGATATGCTTCGGGGTTTGAAAGCGGTGCACAGCTACGATGGCCCCGGCCGGCCGCCACGCCCTGGCCACACGGCGACCCATCCAGTAGTGCGCCGTCACCCGGACACGGAAAAGGAAGGGCTATACATTAACCGCATGTTCGCCATCCACTTCGAGGGCATGAACGAGGCCGAAAGCCGTCCCATGATCGACTTCTTGGACCGCCACATGTCCAGGCCTGAATTCACCTGCCGCGTCACCTGGCAGCCAGGGCAAGTGGTCATGTGGGACAACCGCTTCACCCTCCACTATCCCATCAACGATTTCTCGGGCCAGCGCCGCCTGCTCTACCGCTGCACCGCTTTGGAAAGTTAAGTGATGTCCGAAAGCGCCCCTGCTTCACCGGCTATGCCGGACGCCGACCAGCGCCTCCTTTCGGCCTTGCTCGCCTTCGTCGCCAAGCATCCCGACCCGGTTATGGGCCGTTTTAAAGAGGCGGTGGCGGCGTGGGGGGCGGGGGCTGAGGACGGTTCTTGGCAGGCGGTGGAACCTGCCCATCTGCCGGCAGCGGATTTTCTCGGGCAAACGCTGAGTTCTGCCACCGATGAGACTCGACCCCTCTTGGCGCTGTTCTATGACGAACGGGCCAGCCGGAAATGGGAACAGAGCTACAAAAAGACCGACCGATTGGTCGGCGATGACATGCTGGCGGGCTATGGTTTTGCCGAAGTCATCGGCAAGTGGGGCCCCTTTGTCAGCCACCGTGTGCGCAGCGGCATTGGGGTGTGGGGTCCTGATATAGACTATCCCCTGCATCGCCACCAGGCCGATGAGGTCTATCTGGTCTTGGCCGGATCGGCCGATTTTACAGTGGGCGAGGCAGTGCTGGCCGATCAAGCCGCCGGCGCGACCGTTCATGTACCCTCGCTTTCTACTCACGGCTTTAGCAGCGGGCCCGAGGGCGTGGTGGTCTTCTATATTTGGCAAGACGGCGACTTGCGCGAGACCTCTCGCTTCTCCTGAAAAAACGTGAACATTCAGGGCGTTGGGTGAATGATCTGGCCCGCGCCCGCGGCGCCGAGTCTCCATGTCCAAAAAGTAATCTTATGATGAGGTCGCAGCCACTTTCGCGCCCGACATGAAAGGTGCGGAGGAAATCCAAAGACGCCTTATTCCAAGGCTCCTCCGAAGATCTTAACGCAAATGAAGGGAGTAGGGTCATGACAAATCGGAAATTTGAAACATCATCCATCGACCTTTTGGTGCAAGCCCGGGATCGCCGCAATGCCTTTTGGGCAGCGCTGGCCCGCAAAATCTTCCAGGCACCCGAGCAGGTGGTCGCCAAAGTCCACCGGGAGCCGCGCAACGCAAAGGTTGGGCACCGTGCTTTTTACCCCACCCAACCGGTCGTCGATCCGCTTTTGGCCAAGGGGTATCACATAAGCTGAACCTGCTAACGTGGGGGTTTAAAAAGGGCGGGGGTCTGTCTTGCTCCCGCTCTCCTCACGGTTCATCCGACGATGATATCGTGACGAAGTTCCCACCTTGGCGTCCATGTGAAAAGTCAGCAATGTGATCTATGACAAGCCTCGTCGAAACCCTTTCGGGACCCCGGCGGGGCTTGTTGCTTGTCCGGATGCATCTGAAATGTTTAATCGATATTCAACCAGCAGGTTGACAGTTGACCGGGGCGCTCTATATTTAACCGAATGGTTGATTATAAAGACTCTGATCTGGACCGGATTTTTCAATCCCTTTCCGACCCGACCCGACGAGCCCTCTTGGCGCGCCTTACTCAGGGGCCGTGCCAGGTGGGGGAGTTATCTTCCCCTTTCGACATGAGCCTGGCTGCGGTGTCGAAACATCTCAAGGTGTTGGAGCGCTCTGGCTTGGTGCGTCGGCAGGTGCGTGGGCGGGACCACCTATTGAGCCTGGATCCGGCGGGGCTGCGTCAGGCCGCCAATTGGCTGGAGCACCATCAAACCTTTTGGAAGGAAAGCCTGGACAAGCTGGAGGCGGTCCTGTCTGCACCCTGTCAACCAAACTCGCAAGAAAAAGGCCCAATGCAACAAAGTTCATCCAAAAATTCGAAATCCGATAAGTTCATCTCTCACCCAAAGAGTAAAAGATGAAGGACGACGCCCCTTTTTTGATGATCAGGCGGACTTTTGCCGCGCCGGTGGATTGGGTCTATCGGGCCTGGACCGATCCGGCAATCATGCAGCAGTGGTTTTGCCCCGGTGATATGACCGTTGCGTCGGCTTCAGCTGATGTGCGGGTTGGGGGGCGCTATGAAGTCCAGATGCAAGAGCCAAGCGGCGAGTTGCGCATTACCGGCGGGATCTACAAGGAAGTGGTCCCCAATGCCAAACTGGTTTTTTCCTGGGCGTGGCAGGGCTCGGATCAAGAAACCCAAGTCACTGTCGAATTGACCGCGCTTGCTGCTGAAGAAACCCGCATGACCCTGACCCATAAGGGCTTCGTCGACGAGGCTGCCCGAGATGCCCATGATCGGGGTTGGCGAGGCTGTCTTGATAAACTGCCGGCCGCCATGGCTGCGCTTTCTTGAAGAAAGGACCCCCCATGTCCCATGCAAAATCCGTGACCCAAGATGAATGGATCGCCGCCCGCAAGGACCTCTTGGCGGAGGAGAAAAATTTTACAAAACTCAGGGACAGCTTAGCGGCAAAGCGGCGAGACCTACCTTGGATGCTGGTGGATAACGACTACCAGTTCCATGGTTCCGACGGTCCGGAATCTCTTGCCGATCTCTTTGCCGATCGGCGCCAGCTATTGATCTATCATTTCATGTTCGGGCCGGACTGGGAGGAAGGTTGTCCCAGTTGCTCGTTCCTGGCGGACCATTTTGACGGTGCCAATTATCATTTGCCTCAGCGCGACATTTCATTGGTTGTCCTCTCCCGTGCGCCCTTGGAAAGGCTGCAAGCTTACAAAAAACGCATGGGGTGGCGCTTCAAGTGGCTGTCATCCCTGGACAGCGACTTCAACTTCGACTACCAGGTCTCCTTCACCGCCGAGCAGATGGCGGCGGAAAATATGACCTATAATTATCGGGACACGACTTTCCCCAGCCAGGAGGCGCCGGGTATCAGCATCTTTATCCGCGGCGATGACGGCCAGGTCTATCATAGCTATTCCTGCTACGCACGGGGACTGGACCTTTTGATCGGCGCCTATAACTTGATGGACCTAACTCCCCTAGGCCGTGGGGAAAACGACTTGCCATGGAGCATGGCCTGGGTCCGGCGGCATGACCAATATTGATTGCGACCTTAGGCTTGCGTGCGCTTGGCACTATTGAGTAAGTGCGTCCGTGATCCCACACACCCAAATCCAACGCCCCCAAATCACCCGCCCCAGGAAAGGGGACTGCAGCGAAAGCGGATAGCAGGGATGGTGGGTGGGGTGAAAATGGGCGGGGAGATCAGCTGCCGGTGCGGCTTTCGGCGCTTTTTTGGTCGAACGCTGTTCTTAGTGTCTGCGCCAAATCGTTACGGCGGAAGGGTTTCTTCAACAAGGTGGCACCTTCATCCAAAAGGCCGCGCCCCTCGACCACGTCGGCGGGGTAACCCGACATGAAGACGAAGCTCAGCCCCGGCAGGCTTTCACACAGCTCGCGCGCCAAATCCGGCCCGCTCACGCCGTTGGGCAAGACCACATCGGAGAGGACCAGATCAATGGTGTCGTCCTGTTCGATGATGGATCTGGCCGCCTCGGCGTTCAGAGCCGCTACAGCCTGATAACCCAAATCCTCGATCATCTGGACGGTGATGTCTTGGACGTCCCGGTTGTCTTCGATCACCAGGATCTTTCCCCCGCCCTGCGATCCAAGGGTCGGCAGCTGATCTGCCGGGTGGGCCTCTTCCACCCGCTCGGCCATTGGCAAATAGAGGGAAAAGACGGTGCCCGCACCCTCCTCGCTCTCGACCGTGACGTGGCCGCCCGATTGTTGCGCAAAGCCAAAGACCATGGAGAGGCCCAAGCCGGAGCCCTTGCCGGCGGACTTGGTGGTGAAAAACGGTTCAAAGGAGCGTTCGCGTACTTCTTGCGACATGCCGCATCCCGTATCGCTTACGGCCAACACCGTGAAATCACCGACCAGTCGCGCCTCACCTTCTAAGTTCCGGGCCTGATTGAGTCGGGCATTGTGGCAGCTAATGATCAGCTTGCCACCGCCGGGCATGGCATCGCGGGCGTTCAGGGCCAGGTTCAAAAGAGCGTTTTCCAGCTGAGCGGCATCCACCTTGGCGGACCATAAATCGGCGGCGATTTCCGTGTGGACCTCAATGGATTCGCCAAGAATGCGGGAGAACAAACCCGATAGGGAGTAGACCAATTTGTCCAGGTCGACCGACTGGGGCTGCAATGGCTGTTGACGGGCAAAGGCCAGCAAATGCTGGGTCAGTTGGGCGCCGTTTTTCGCGGCCCGAAGGATCGCTTGGTTGCAATCTGGGGCATCGGCGGGGTTGGCGGTTATACGATCCGAATTGCCGATGATCACCGAAAGGAGATTGTTGAAGTCGTGGGCGATGCCGCCGGTCAATTGGCCGACCGCCTCCATTTTCTGCGCGCGGGAAAGGCGTCGTTGAGTTTCAACCTGGTCGGTTGAATCGAGGAAGAGCCCGTTCCAACAGACAGCCCCTCCTTCCAGTTTTCGAGGCATGGCGGCGCAGCGGAACCAAAGGGTTTCGCCCTTGCCGTTGATTACCCGGCCTTCCCAATGCAAAAGGTCCAGCGTCAAATGAGATTGCCGGATCGCCGTCAAGAGGCGGTCCCGGTCGTCGGAGTGAACCGCATTAAACCAGATTTGCGGGTCAATCGTTACGTCATGGGGCCTCAGCCCTAGGGCCCGTTCCACAGCCGGGCTGATGTACTGGAAAGACCAGGTGCCCTCGCCGTCGATTTGGAATTGGTAGACAATGCCGGGCACAAAACTCGCGATGGCTTCAAGGCGCTCGTTGCTGTCATTAACCGCCATACCGGTTCGATAGCGCAGTTCCAAGGCGTCCAAAACCGCATCGGCCAGATCCTCAAGCAGCTGCACTTGCGTTTGGGTAAACTCACGAGGTTGGACGTCAAAGACGCAGACCGTGCCGATTGCCACGCCCTTTGAGTTTTTAATGGGCACGCCCAGATAGGCGCGGATCTTCGCGGGGCCTGCGACAAAGGGATTGTTGCTGAACCGCGGGTCCTGCAGGGTATCGGGAACCACGAGCGGTTCTTGTTGTTCGACGGTGAGGCCACAGAAGGAGCCGTCCCGCTCGCACTGGGGCAGGTCAACCCCCACTGTTGCCTTGAACCAAACGCGCGAGGCATCGACAAAATTTACAAAGGACATGGGCGCATCCAGCGCCAAGGCGGCAATCCGGCTAATCCGGTCAAAAGCCTCCTCACGGCCGGAATCCAAGATGCCGTAGTCGTAAAGCGTTGCCAGGCGATCCCGATCGAGAGATTCCAGATTGGCCGCCCGTTCGCTCTCATCGTGGGTCCAGGGTTTAAGCCCGTCTCTTTTGCTTTTTTGACTGTCGCTTTGGTCGCTCATGCTATGTCCGCTCAGGATCGTATTTCTTACAGGGTCGTGTCTCTCTCAAGGACAGGTCTCTCCGAAGGACAGGTTTCTCTCAAGAATTGTGTCACGAAAAATAAAAATGCTGATCGGTCAGGCTCAAAGAGGCGTCGCGCCATACCAGGCTATGTCAATCCGATCTGATTTTGCTTCTTCGGCTGACGCTGCTAATGTTGACCATCTAATTTACTGTTCTTATGTCCAAAACACAATGGTGGACCGGGGAGGGGCAACGGTGAGCAGCGCGTCAGTGGATGAAGATGATCGCACATCAAGGCCTTATGGCCCGCGCCTGAACTTCAAGCGATTTTGCGGCCCGCAAGGCTCCGGTAACGATTCGGGGTTCAGCGAGGATTTGGCCGATCTGGCGGCGCTTTTGTCCGATCCGGAGCTGACCCGGAACATTACCGCCAATGCCAGCTCGCCGACTCACAGCCGGCGCACCGCGGAGGCTCGCATCGAGTGGCACAATAAAACCTGGGATAGTTTGGGTTACGGCGTTTGGGCCCTGCGCCTGCACGGAGCTGCCTTGGCCCTGCCCGGTGCCATCGCCCGGCCTGGACGGGTGGTGGGCTGGTGCGGTTTTGTGGAAGCGGATGTGGCCGGCGAGGACCCGGAGATCCTCTATGGGCTTGCCCGCGATTGCCGGGGACATGGGTTGGGCCGAGAAGCCGCGGCGGCTGCCGTCGATTGGTTCTTTCAGCAGGAAATTGCAATGGGTGTTTCCGCCGTCATCTCGGCCCGTCTCAATCCGGCATCCGTCCGGGTCGTGGAGAGTTTGGGGTTTTCCCGCCGTGGCCAGATGGACTTTGAAACCTTCCTGGGCGATCGGGTCTTGGCCCGGGATGTGCTGGACTATGAGATTTGGCGCCTGAGTGCGGGGGAGAGCGACAGCCCTGCGGAGCTGATTTTTCAAGCAGCTTTTCGGGCCGGTCAACTGCTTGAGGTGGCCGAAGGCGACGCCGATCAGGTAGCCGAGGCCCTGGCCCACGCCGCTAGCGGAAGATTGGACCTACCTTCCGGGGACAGTAACACCAGGGCCCAAGCAGCACGGCGGGCTTTTGCCGCGGGACGGGCCGATGCTTGGATGGACTGGTATCATTTGTCACGCGAGGCATGGCAGGATCGCAAAGGCGCGGCCGGGCGGGATGATCAGCCATGAGCATCCAAAAGTCGTCGCAAGGAGAAAAACGCGATACGACCGCCTCGCCGGGCTGGGGCGCATGGGTATGGTTGGTTTACTTGGCCCTTTTTGTGCTTTCTGTGCCCTGGTATCTGCCGGCCGACGACCGTCCGGCCCTATGGCTGGGCTTGCCCTATTGGGTGGTGATTTCCCTCGGTGCGGTTCTTGCGATCGCCTGTTTTACCCTCTGGCTGGTGCTGACCCGCTGGCCGGTTGAGGATGATGCAGGAGTAGGTCCAGACGATCGGGGAGGATCGGAACCGTGACCGGTGGCGTCAGTGACACGAGTTTCGGCGCCGGCGGCCTTGCCTTTATCGGTCTTTATCTTTTGCTGATGGTGGGCCTGGGCTGGGCGGCCTGTCAGCGGCAAGCCCAGAACAGCTTGAGCGGTTTTTACCTGGCCGGGCGGGATCTGGGCGCATTGGTTCTGTTGCTCACCCTCTATGCCACTCAGTACAGCGGAAATAATCTCTTGGGCTTTCCCGGCCAGGCCCATCGGATCGGATTTTTGTGGGTTATGTCGGTGGGCTTCATGACCTCGGTGGTGGTGGCCTATCTGGCCTTTGCACCGCGGCTTTATCAGAGTTCGCGCCGGCATGCTTTCGTGACCCCCGGCGACTGGATCGAGCACCGCTTTGCCTCGCCCGCCTTGAGCCTTTTGGCAGCGGTGCTGCTGTTGATCGTCTTGATCAACTTTTTGCTGGCCCAGTTGATGGCCATGGGACACGTGGTCGCCGTGTTGTCGGGCGGCCTCTTGCCCTTTTGGGCCGGGGTGATCGGGCTCAGCTTGGTGGTCCTGCTCTACGAGACCATTGGTGGCATGCGCGCCGTGGCCTGGACCGACTGTGCCCAAGGAGTAATGCTGCTGCTGGGCATCATTGGCATCATGGTGGCCGTGCTGCCCGATGGCGAGAGTTTGGGCAACGGGAATTTGGGCAACGGGAATTTGGGCAGCGGGAATTTAGGCAGCGGGAATTTAGGCAGCGGGAATTTAGGCAGCGGGAATATAGGCAGCGAGGGGATCGCCGCGGCCTCGCTCTGGATTATGGAGCATCAGCCTGCCAAGGCTGCCGTGCCTTCGGCCGGTGGGGTTCAAGCCTGGTTCAGCACCTTGCTGCTGGTCAGCCTCAGTGCCGCGGTCTATCCCCAGGCGATTCAGCGGATCTTTGCTGCCCGCTCCACGCGGGCGCTGCGCCACTCCATCGGCGTCATGGCCTTCATGCCTCTGGTCACCACCTTGCCCTTGTTTTTGGTGGGCATCTTGAGCCTGCCCGTCTTGGCCGGATTAGACGGTAATGAAGCGGGCATCGCCGCCGATCAGGTCATGCCCCAGTTGCTCAACCATTGGGCCGGTCAGTCCCTATGGCTGTGGTTTCTGGCCAATCTGGTTTTGCTGGGCGTGGTGGCCGCCATCATGTCGACGGCGGACTCGGTCCTGCTCAGCCTCTCTTCCATCCTTTCCAAGGACGTGCTCGCCAAAACCTGGTTACGTGGGGCCTCGTCGGTAACCTTGACGACCTGGGGCAAGCGGCTGTCCTGGCTGGTGATGGCGGCCTTAGTCGCCTTCGCCCTCTCGCCCCGCATCTCCCTCTGGGGCCTGATCGAGTTGAAGTTAGAAGTTTTGATCCAGGTGTCCCCACTATTTTTTCTCGGCGTGCTATGGCCTGGCTTGACCGCGCGCGGCGCCCTTATCGGCATGCTGGCCGGTTTCATCCTTGCTGTCAGCCTAAGCCTGACCGGCCATGGCAAACCCTTCGGCTGGCACGCCGGCCTCTGGGGTCTGGCCCTGAACCTCACCCTAGCCTGGGGGATTTCCGTTTTGATCTTGCGGTCATCTCCGACAAAGGTTGGAGGTTCGGCGAAAGAGGAAAAATAGTAATGAAGATGTACTTGTCGTCCTATGAGTTGGGCCATGATGCTGACCGCTTGCGGACCATGGTCTCGGTGAACAATAACCTCGGGTACATCTTTAATGCCTTGGACTTTACCTCGGCCGATCCGGACCGCAGGGCTCGTCGCGTTGAGCGGAATCTGAAAGAAATGCGGGAGATTGGCTTTGAGTGCTTTGATCTCGATCTTCGGACTTATTTTCATCGGGAAGATGACTTGCGCGCGCTGGTCCGGACCCTAGGTGCGATATGGGTCTGCGGCGGCAATGTATTTGTCTTACGTCAGGCCTTCAAGTTAAGCGGCTTCGACAAGATTCTCTTGGAGCTGAATCAAGATGCTGACTTCTTGTATGGCGGCTATAGCGCCGGTGTCTGTGTGCTGGGGCCAACTTTGAAAGCTTACCAAATTGTCGATGATCCCACTGACCGGCCCTATGAAGGCTTGGATGAGGTTATCTGGGACGGAGTGGGCCTTCTCGATTTTGTCTTTCTGCCCCATTTCCAATCCGATCACCCTGAGTCCGAAGCCATCGACATGGAGTTGGCTTACTGCAAGGCCAGAGGCCTGCCATACCAAACCACCCGAGATGGCGAGGTGATCATTTTCGAGTAATTCGAGAGAGACTAACGCAACTCCAGCATCCGATTGCCCGAGGTGTAGCGCTTTAGGCCTTGGTTGAAGATCACCACGGCCAGCACAGGAAAGACCAATGTGGCGACGGCCATGGCGGCCAGTTTGGCGGCGGCGAAATCGCGCAGGATATCGGCTGGCAAAAAGGCGACGAAACCGGCCGGCAGGGCTGTGAACAGTAGGATCTTCACCACTTTGGGCAGGCCATGTTGGGGCATGGTGGACAGGCTAATGAAGGCATCGAAGATTTGATCCACCACGCCGGTGCGACCGCTCGACCAAAAGATCAAGCTGTTCACCATGATGGCGGTTGAGACCAAAATCGTCGCCACGGCTAGACTCAAGAGGGCCACGCCCATACCCGCACCCCAGGATAGGCCGCCGAAGACCGCCAGCAGGATAATGCCCGAGGCCATATCGCCTGCGGCCTCCGGTTCGGCGCGGCTGAACACCAAGCCGGCCAGGGGCGACTTGGGCCGGGCCAGGTGGATGTCCAACTGACCGTCGGCGATCAGGCGGGCCATGCGCCAGGCCCCGCCAAAGGTGGCAAAGGCCAGGCCATAGGAAAAGGCGACCATGCCGAATAGCCGCGCCACGTCGGCCAGGCCCCAACCCCGGATCTCTCCGGCAATGCCGAAAAACACGATCCAGATCGCGAACCAGATCAGGTTGTTGACGGTCATGACCGTGGTCATGAGGGCGAGGGTGCGCCGGTCGGCCGCCGCCGCCCGCACATTTGTCTGCATCATCGTGATCAGCCAGGCCAATGGCCTCCCCGAGTAAGCTGTCCTCATAACTCACCTCTCAACAGTAGGTGTTGTTCGAACCGCGCCTTGACGATCCAGAGGGCGCCCGCGCAGACGAAGATCCAACATATCTGCAGAGCCAAGATGCCTGCGATGTGATCCCGACTGCTGTCCAGCACCACGCTGGCGGGGGCAAAGAGCAGCGCCGGAAAGGGCGTGGCCCAGGCAACGATCTGAAGCGCATCGGGATAAAAGGTGATGGGCAAAACCATCCCGCCCAGCACGAAGGCGCACTTTTGCACGATCATCCATTGGGGCCTGGCCGAACGGAACCAAGCCGCCGACAGGCCCACCATCACCTGGATCAAGATGCCCACTACCGACCCCAGTACGAGCAATAGAGGCAGGGACAGCCAGCCCCGGCCGGTCACGGGGACCTCCCCGGTGATCGCGGCGGCCACGATAGCCACTCCCGGCAAAAAGACGCACAGGCGCAAACAGCAATGGCCCAGCCACTCCGCGCCCTTCAAGGCCACATAGCTGACCGGCCGGACGAAAAACATGGTCATCTGGCCCGAACGGATGTCTTCCTCCACATCCCGATAGAGGTGGCCCATGGCAAAGACGACCAACTCGGTCAGGGCGAAGTACCACACGATCTCCGCCTCGCGGATGCCGATCTTCTCCAGTGCCGTGGCCGGCACCATGAACCAGACACTGGCCCACACGCCGATTAAAACGGCATAGGCAAAGAACAGGCTGGCGAGCAGGGTCTTGCGCGTCCAAGCCTCTCGCCAACCCATCCTGAAACAGTGGGCGATGGTGGCTAGGGACGCGGCCGACAAAAATTCGCCGAGCGGCGTGCCCCGTCGTCTTATGCTTTCGCTCATGACCCGACTCCTTTTCTCGCGCCATAGAGGTCGCGGATGATGGCATCTAAGGGTGCGTTTTCGATGGCCAAATCCCGCACGGACAGCTTTGCCAAGGCCTCGGCCACCACGTCATTGACGGAGTGGCGGTTTTGGTCCACCGAGAGGGTGACCCGATGCCGGTCATGGCTGACGATCTCCGCACCCTCGACCCCGGTTCGTGAATTGCCGGTACCTGATTCCTCTGCCTGGGCGAAGAGTCGCTCCGGTCGCTCCTCATCGGTGACCAAGGTGATTTGCTTGTGAGTCAAAAAGTCCGCGCGCAGCTCGGCCAAGGGCCGGTCCAGCAGAATACGCCCATGGTTGATCAAGATCACCCGGTCGCAGATTTCCTCGATGTCCCCGGTATCGTGACTGGTCAACATGATGGTGGTCTCCTCCGCCTCGGCCAGGTGCTTCAGGTGCTCCCGCAGCAGGGCCTTTGCGGTGACGTCCAGCCCGATGGTGGGCTCGTCCAGGAACAAGACCTTGGGCCTATGCAACAAGCTGGCCGCGATCTCGCAGCGCATGCGCTGACCCAGGGACAGGGACTTTACCGGCTGATCGATCAGGTGGCCGATGCGCAGCACCTCGATCACCCGTCCCAGGCGGGCCCGATAGGTAACCTCGTCCAGGTCATAGATCTTGCCCAGCAGGTCGTAGCTGTCCCTGACCGGCAATTGATACCAAAGCTGCGAGCGTTGGCCGAAGACCACGCCGATGTCATAGGCCAGCCGCTGGCGCTCCTGCCAGGGGATGTGGCCGGCCACGGACGCCGTGCCACTGGTCGGGTAGAGGATCCCGGTCAGCATCTTCAAGGTGGTGGACTTGCCCGCGCCATTGGGGCCGATAAAGGCCACGCGCTCGCCGGCGCGGATAGCCAGATTGATGGCATCCACCGCGGTGAAGTCTTCGCTGTGCTTTTGCTCGAACCGCTTGGTTAGGCTCTCGACGGCAATAATCATAGGTCCGCTTTCTGCTCTTGAAAGGCGGACAAGTCTCGTCGGATTTCGGGTGGGAAGAGAGCTGTCAGCCTTTCGATCTAGGGCTGACAGTTCGGGAGACTAAACGATCAGCCGGGTCTCGGTGGCTTTTTCGGCAATGTGGGCAAGGCCCCACATGGCAAAAGCCGGCACGCCATAGAGCACGCCAAACACCACCGCGCCTTTGACGGCGGGGCGTTGCCAGCAGGTCTCTTGTTTCGTGTGCTGAGGGCTCATCACAATCTCCACTATCGCGCGCCATAAAAACACAAGCGGGTTAAAAATCCAAGAAGATTTCCTGGCGGCACTTTGGATACCCTTAATTCATTCAATCAAGATCAGGGCTTCGAGCCCTGGGCAAGGCCCGCCCCAGATAGTCCGTTAGACTCTTTTCGCTGCCCCCGTGGGGCGCGAGCAGGCTGTCTTGCCAGCTTTGGGCCTCGAATGAGACGATCTCCATTTCCCAGAGGCAGCCGATCACTTCGGTGACGCCGGTGGCAAAACGGGTCGGGTGATCCCAGGGCGCCCGCATCTGCTCCGCATTGGCCAAGACGCTGCCCCATTGCCAATAAAACACCGGCGAGACCACGGCCACCTGGGCGAAGTGAATGATTTGAAAGCCGACGCCGTGGTTGCCGTCGGCTTCGTGAAGGTTGCCGGCCGGGGGCAGACGCTTCAGGGCCGCTGCTGTGGCCGCTGTTACGATGTCAGGGTCGAAGGATCGACCGTGGGACAGGATGGCATAGCGCTTCAAGCGCCAGCCCTGGCCCCCGGCCAAAGGCAGAAACAGCACATCGCGGGCTTGGAAGGTCTGAAGGTGCGCGGGGCGTGGGTCCATGGATCGGGTCCTTTGGAAGCTATGGTTCTCCTATCCGCTATGGTCTTAGTATAACGCCGCCGTCCGGGCCCCTTAAACGCCAAAGAGCCCTATGACCAGGCCTTGCATCACCAGGACGCCAAGCCAGTGGCCGCCGTCGATGGCGGCCAGCGCCGGGCGCCGGCCTTGGAAGCCATAGTTGACGGCCATGGTGGTCAGCACAAAGCCGACCCATACGAACAACGCGGTAACGATGCCGTTGATCGGGGTGACTTGGCCCACGCCCAGATGGCCGATAACGCCGGCCAGCATGAAGGCCATGACCAGTTGAGCGACGGCGGCGATGATAAAGGGCAGGGGCGATTTACCGCTCGCCGCCTCGAATTCTTCTTT
>JBCCHN010000032.1:0-45494 GCA_039028695.1 Pseudomonadota bacterium | reverse complement strand
TCACCCGCGGTCGGCGCAGGGCAAGGACAATGCCCGCTCGTCGGCAGGCTACCAACAAAAAGATGAACTGCCCAACCCCGGCCGCCGCCACGGTCCAGGCCATGACCTGGCCAGGATCGCCTGTGAAAGGCAGGATTAGGACCAAAGCCAGGATAAAAAATAGGTTCAGCAGAACGGGTGCCGCCGCCGCCGCGGCAAAACGATAAAGGGAATTCAAAACCCCGCTCAATAGGGCCGTTAGGGAAATGAACAGCAGATAAGGAAAGGTAATGCGCGTGAGCTCGACGGTGAGATCGAACTTTTCCGCATCACTTACGAAACCAGGCGCCAATAGATGCATGAGCCAAGGCATGGCGGCAATGGCAATGGCGGTCAGGACCAGCAGAACAAAGGACAGTGCCGCAAGGGCTTCTTCGGCAAAGGCAACGGCGGGATCCTTGCCCTCTTGCTCCAAGCGACGGGCGAACAAGGGAACAAAGGCCGCATTAAAGGCCCCCTCGGCAAACATGCGCCTGAAGAGATTGGGGATACGAAAAGCGACAAAAAAAGCGTCGGCGACAACCCCGGTGCCCACCGCTTGGGCGATCAAGATATCCCTGGCCAGGCCGAGTATTCGGCTAACACCGGTAAGGCCGCCAACGGTTGCGATGGATTTGATCAAAGCCATTCGTGTGCTTGTTGCTCAGCGACACCAAGATTTCAAGACCCCGATCCAATCCGCATTCATTTCAATTGAGGGTCTTTTCCGCCTGGGACCTGTCTGAGCGGGTCGGAAGCAGCCGTCCTGAAACCTGGTTAGCCAAACCTTCTGCCTCGGGTCCAAACATCATTTTGTTTCCTGCGAGCGCGGCTATCAGCCTCTCTTCCATCAGCTTCAGCTTGGATTTGGACTCAATTTTAAGCCCTTTGCGATCACGCACGTAAAACACATCCACCGCCCGTTCCCCATAGGTGGACACCAGGGCGGACTGGATTGTTAAATTCAAGTCGGTCAAAATTTGGGTTACTTCATATAGCAATCCAGCCCGGTCCCGGCCATTGACCTCGATCACGGTATGATCGGCGCTGGCCCGATTGTCGATCAAGACACGTGGCGTTACTTTAAACACGCCGAAACGGCTGTAATAGGCGCTTTTGCGCCGATCCAGTTCCTGCAGCGGGCGCAAGCGCCCGGTGATGCCCTTTTCAATCGCGGCGGACAGCTTTGCAAGTTTCGTCGAGCGGTCGAAGGGTCCGCCCGCGGCATCTTCAATAATGAAACTATCTAAGGCCTTGCCATTTTTCAGGGTAAAAATCCGAGCCGCATCAATGGTCGCTCCGACCACCGCCACGGCACCGGCGATTTGGCTGAATAATCCCGGATGGTCGTTCGCATAGACGGTAACTTCGGTCGCTTGCAGATAATCATCCACCCTGGTTTCGATGGCGAGGGGCGCTGCCCGCTGGTCCGCATCGCGCATCAAATGCGCGTGGCGGATTTGCGTTTCCGTATCACAAGACAACCAATAGGACGCGGGTGCCTGATCCAGATGCAATTCGATGGTATCTTCCGGCCAAGCTGACAGGCGGGCCCGCAATACTTCCTTGGCGCGTCGCACCCGCGCATCCGGACGTTCCTCGGAAACGGTACCGCTCAACAACTCATCGCAACGCCAATAGAGTTCGCGCAGCAATGACGCTTTCCAGGCATTCCAGACATTGGGTCCCACAGCGCGAATGTCGGCAACGGTTAAGACCAGCAACAGCCGCAGCCGCTCCGGCGATTGGACCAGATCCGCAAAGTCTCGGATCGCCTTGGGGTCATCGATATCCCGCTTAAAGGCTGTGTCGGACATGGCAAGGTGGTGGCGGACCAGCCAGGCCACCGTTTCCGTCTCCGCCTCGCTGAGCCCGAGGCGCGGGCAAAGGGTCATGGCGATCTCTGCCCCTACGACCGAATGATCCCCCCGTCGGCCCTTGGCGATATCATGCAACAGAAGGGCCACGTAGAGCACTCGGCGGGAAATCAACTTGTGGACCACCGTGCTGGCAATCGGCGCCTCTTCGGAAAGCTTGCCGTCTTCGATGGCATGGAGAATGCCGATCGCCTGAATAGTATGCTCATCGACTGTAAAATGGTGATACATGTTATATTGCATCTGCGCTACCACCCGCCCAAAGTCGGGAACAAAGCGGCCAAAAACCCCGGCCTCGTTAAGGCGGCGCAGGGTCAACTCTGCGTTCTGGCGGGATGTCAGGATATCGACGAAAATCTCGTTCGCCTTGGGATCCTCTCTTAGGGTACCATCAATGCCCTTTAGGTGTTGAGTGATCCAGCGCAAGGCATCGGGGTGGATGTCCAGGCCGTTTTTTTGTGCCACCTGAAAAATTCTCAACATTTCAATAGGATAGGCTGCAAAGGCTTCGTCACTTTTGACCGTCAAACGATTGCCTTCAATGGGGAAGCCACCGGCCTTGCGGCGATGCCGAAGCATCGGAATCTGAAAAGAGACGCGCCGCAATTGCTCGGCCTCAAGGGCCGCGCAAAAGATACGGGTCAAGTCGCCCACGTCCTTAGCCACCAGGAAATAGTGCTTCATCAGGCGCTCGACATCGCGGATTCCCGCTCGGGATTTGTAGCCTAGGAGGGGCGCAATCGCTACCTGCTGATCAAAGGTCAGGCGTTCTTCACCGCGACCGGTCAGAAAGTGCAAATGGCATCGCAAGGTCCACAAAAACCGCTGCGCCTTCTCGAATTTGAGCACTTCCTTGCGAGTAAAGACCCCTTGTGCCACCAACTTGGCGATATCATCCACGTTATAAATGAACTTGGCGATCCAAAAGAGACTCTGCAGATCCCGAAGCCCGCCTTTGCCGTCTTTGATATTGGGTTCCAGCGAATAGCGGGAATCGCCCAAGCGTTGATGACGTTTTTCCCGTTCTTCCAATTTTGCTTCGATGAATTGAATAGCGGGCGTTTTGCTCCAAGTTGGCGCTTGTACGTCATGACGAAATCTATGTTTCAGCTCCTGGTAAAGATCCTGATCCCCCCATAGCCATCGTGCCTCCAGAAGCGTTGTGCAGATAACCTGGTCCGCCTTGGCCAGGCGCAAGCAGTCCTCAACCGAGCGGGCCGCATGACCCACCTTGAACTTCAGGTCCCACAAGAAATAGAGGATCTCCTCTACTACCTGTTCAGTACGGGGAGTCATTTTATATGGCAGAAGAAAGAGCAGATCGATGTCGGAAAAGGGCGCAAGCTCTCCTCGCCCATAGCCGCCGATCGCCACCAGCGATAAAACTTCACCCTTGGAAGGATTAGCCAATGGGTAAATATTTTCGGTGACGTGATCAAAAATAGAGCGGACAATTTGGTCTGCCAAGTAGCTTCCTTCGGCAGCCGTTTCTGTGCCATAGCCTCCGGCCTCAAGGCGATTCTTGATTTCCTGACGCCCCGATTCTTGAGTCCTTTTTAGAATAGCGAGAACCTCGCCTCGACTATCCTGAGGTTTTGAATAGCGGCCAACTGCTTCATCAATCTGCTCACGCAAGTCTCGCCGACTGACGATCTCCCGGGGTCGACAGGGCTGTCGATGACTTTGGGGCCGGTGGATTGTACGACTCCTTTTCGCCACCTAGCTCTCCTGCTCGTCCATAAGGCCCTTCAGCTCATAGAGCCTTTCCAAGGCATCGCGCGGTGATAACTCATCAGGCTGAATGTCCCGCAAACGCGCCTCCACGGCAGAGGCATTTTGCACCGGAGCTGCCTCCTGGCGTTGCGCTGAAACAGCAAAAAGCGGCAGATCCTCGGCCAGGCGGGCCAGGCTACCCGCCTGCTCCCCCTTCTCCAAGAGTTTCAAGACTTCCTCCGCTCGGCCAATGGCTCCCTTCGGCAAGCCAGCTAGCCGGGCCACATGAATTCCATAAGAGCGATCCGCCGTACCGTGAGCCACCTCATGCAAAAACACCACTTCGCCCTGCCATTCCTTGACCCGCATGCTGTAACAGGTCAACTCCGACAGCTTGGCGGCCAGGCTGGTCAATTCATGATAATGGGTCGCGAACAAGGCTCGACATCCGTTGACCTCGTGGAGATGTTCCACACAGGCCCAGGCGATCGAAAGGCCGTCAAAGGTCGCGGTACCCCGCCCGATCTCATCAAGAATGACCAGAGAGCGGGCGCTGGCTTGGTTAAGAATGGCCGCCGTTTCCACCATCTCTACCATAAAGGTGGACCGGCCTCGCGCCAGATCGTCGGCGGCACCAACGCGGGAAAACAAGCGGTCCACAATGCCGATGTAAGCTCTATCAGCCGGCACGTAAGAGCCCATCTGAGCCAGAATTGCAATCAAGGCATTCTGACGTAAAAAGGTGGATTTACCAGCCATGTTGGGCCCTGTGAGGATCCAAAGACGGCCCTTTGTCTCTTCGTCCCCGCCTTCTGCCCGAAGGTTCAAATGGCAGTCATTGGCGACAAACCCGCCCTCTTGGCTCTTAGCCAAAGCCGCCTCGACCACGGGATGCCGGCCCTGATGCACCTGGAAGCTGGTGGAGTCGTCGACGCGAGGGCGGCACCAGCGGGCGGTCACCGCGAGCTCGGCCAAAGCAGCTGTCACATCCAGTTCCGCCAGCGCCGAAGCCGCCAGCGCGGTTTCCTCGGCGCGACCGGCCACCTCGTCGACCAAGTCTGCAAATATCTTGAGTTCCAGCGCTAGTGCCTTATCAGCCGCGGAGGCGATTTTTTGTTCAAGTTCGGATAGCTCAACCGTGGTAAAGCGCACCGCATTGGCCAAGGTTTGCCGATGAATAAAAAAGTCATCCCCCGCCAATTTATCGCTATGCAACGGCGTCGCCTCGACGAAATAGCCCAGCACATTGTTGTGCTTGATCTTCAAGGAGCCAACGCCGCTGCGCTGGGCGTAACCCACCTGTAGGCCGGCAACCAATCGACGGCTTTCATCGCGAAGGGTCTTCAGCTCATCCAGCTCATGGGCATAGCCCTTGGCGATCATGCCGCCATCGCGTGCTAAGAACGGAAGATCCGGTGCCAGCGCGCGGGTCAAGCGCTCCACCAAAACGTCATGATGTCCTAAATCCTGCGCCAAGGATTGAAGGCCAGGGGGAGGTGGAACCTGTCCGGTCGCAGCAACCAAACCGCGCAGGACCGCTGCCTCGCTGAGGCCGTCCCGGATCGCGGCCAGATCCCTTGGGCCGCCCCGTCCCACGGTCAGGCGGGACAAAGCCCGCTCCACATCCGGGCATCGCCGTAAGCCGGCTCGAAGGTCGGACCGAAGAATACTCTCCTCGACCAGATAGGCCACCATGTCCAAACGATCCTCGATGGGGGCAGGGGTCGTAAGCGGGGCGGCGATCCGGTCGGCCAACAGCCTTGCACCCGCCCCGGTCAGGGTTCGGTCGATGGTCGCCAGCAAGCTACCGGTGCGACCGCCGCTCAGGGCTTGGGTTAGCTCCAAATTGCGCCGGGTCGCCGCATCGATTTCCATCACCGACCCATCCTTGATCCGCCGAGGGGATCTTAGGCGAGGCATTTGGCCCTTTTGCGTGAGGACAACATAGTCGGCTAGAGCACCCGCGGCGGCCAATTCGGCGCGGGAGAAGTCGCCAAAAGCCTCCATGGACTGGACGGAAAACAGATCTTGAAGACGCCGCCGCGCCCCTTCGCTGTCAAAGCGAGCGTTGGGCAGGGGCGATAGGGCGTTTTTCCATTCTCCGAAAACCTCAAAAAGCGCCGGCTGCGGCAAAAGGCGCTCAGGCACCAGAATCTCGCCGGGTCCCAGTCTGGCCAAGGCAGCACCGAGCAATCCGGGTGACAACGCCTGGGCTGAAAAATCGCCGGTGGAAATGTCGAGCCAGGCCAGTCCTAAGGCACTCGATGCATCGGCCACGCAAGCCAAGTAGTTGTGGGATCTGGCGTCCAAAAGGGCGTCCTCGGTCAGAGTGCCTGGGGTCACCAGACGCACTACATCCCGCCGCACGACGGCCTTGCTGCCCCGCTTGCGCGCCTCAGCCGGATCCTCCATCTGTTCGCAAACCGCCACCTTAAAGCCCTTGCGAATGAGGCGCGAAAGGTAACCGTCAGCCGCGTGCACTGGCACGCCGCACATTGGAATTTCTTCCCCCAGATGCTTGCCGCGGGTGGTCAGGGCGATATCGAGCGCCTGGGAGGCTTTAGCCGCATCCTCAAAAAACAGCTCGTAAAAATCCCCCATGCGATAGAATAAAAGGCTTTCGGGATGATTCTTTTTGATCTCCAAATACTGCGCCATCATGGGCGTCACAGAAGATTTGCCAGACTTTCCATTTGCCGAAGAATCACCTGCCGGCACGCCCGAATCGGTTACGTCGCGCGTTGACGAGGAGTCTGTGGGGGCGGTGTCAGGCACGGCGTCATCACATTCTGATTAAAGGCGGGCGCAATGAATTAGGTTATCACAAGCAAGGACCCGGCCGGTCAAGGGCGCAAGCCGACGATGACATCTTCTTCCTCTAAGGCCGCGGCGGTCCATTCTTTCATAAGGGGCCACGCCATGACGGTATCCCGATAAGCTTTGCAAATGTCATCCAAATCGACGTCGAAGGTTACAAAACGTGTTACAACCGGTGCATAAGCCGCATCGGCCAGCGACGCCTTGCCGAATAAAAAAGGCCCGTCGGCGCCAAACCGACTGCGACAGTGCCGCCAAATTTCGCAAATTCGATCTATGTCCTGCTGGACCTCAGGCGTTAGGCCTTCACCGGGAAAGCGATCCTTTAGGTCCATGGGCATATTTGCCCGCAGCGGAGCGAAGCCGCTGTGCATCTCCGCCGTCACCGAACGGGCAAGGGCCCGGGCTTCGGGGTCACGGGGCCACAGATCCTTTTCCAGCGCCACCTCCGCCAGGAACTCGCCGATTGCCAAGCTGTCCCAGATGGGCCCATCCGAGGTTTTCAAAAGGGGGACCTTGCCGCTGGGGCTGTGCACCAAGATATTTTGGCGCGAGTTTTCTTGACGCAGCGGAATCAAAACCTCGTCAAAGTCGACTTCAGCCATCTTCACGGCCAACCAGCCCCTGAGGGACCAGGACGAATAGCGTTTGTTTCCGATTACCAGCGTGTAGGCACTCATGCGACGGGTCGCTCCCAGGATCTTGATGAATAAAAGAAATAGGACGAAAGCCTGCACCCTTGCAAGCGCACCCCGAGCCCCCTAAACAAAAAGCGAACCCGCCTTGATAACGATTATAGCCAGCTCATGCCTCCCGTTCTTCTTCGCCGATCACGTAAAAATCTTTGTCCCATCACCGCCGTCACTCCGGACAGCTTGGCCGCTTGCCTATCTGAATTGGATGGGGCTGACCAGGAATGGGTCGAGGCCACCAATTTCACGGCATCTCCAGGTTCCTTGTGCTTGCTGCCCAGCCAAAACCGAAAACTCGGCCGGGTGTTGTTTGGGCAGAGCGAAGAACCCCTATGGGGCTACGCGGCCCTGCCGGGCAAATTGCCCCCAGGTGCCTACCGCTTGGATGGCGAAAGGTCGGAAAAAGACGCCCAAGCCGCGGCCTTGGGTTGGCTTCTGGGTACCTATGGCTTTGGCAAATATAAGCCGGTGAGGAAGACGTTTCCCAGTCTGCTATGTCCGTCCGGTGCCGATGCCGATTTAGCTGAGCAGATGGCCGAGGCCATTTTTTTGGTGCGGGACCTGATCAACACCCCGGCCGGAGACATGGGTCCGGCCGAGCTGGCCGCGGCCGCGCGCCGTTTGGGCCGGCAGCACAAAGCGAAAGTGAGGGTCATCAAGGGCGCTGACCTGCTGCGCAAAAACTATCCCGCCATTCACGCCGTCGGTCGCGCCAGCGCACAGGAGCCCCGCTTGATCGATTTGCGCTGGGGCAAAAATGGACCCAAGATCACCTTAGTCGGCAAAGGTGTTTGTTTTGATACGGGCGGCCTGGACCTCAAGCCCTCCTCGGGTATGAAGTTGATGAAAAAGGATATGGGCGGCAGCGCCCATGTGTTGGGATTGGCCTCCGTCATCATGGCCTCGGGCTTGGCCGTCCGCTTACGTGTCCTGGTGCCGGCAGTAGAAAACTCCGTATCAGGCAATGCCTACCGCCCCCTGGACGTGCTGCAAACCCGCAAAGGCATCACCATTGAGGTCGGCAACACGGACGCGGAAGGCCGCATCATCCTCTCCGACGCCTTGGCCGAGGCGGTCACGGAAGAACCTGACTTGCTTTTGGACTTCGCCACCCTTACCGGTGCGGCGCGGGTGGCCTTGGGCACCGAACTGCCGGCGCTTTTTTCCAACAACGACGACATGGCGGAGCGAATGCTGTCCTATGGTCTTGCCGAGGGTGACCCGCTGTGGCGCCTGCCGCTGCATCGGCCATATCGGCGTCTTCTGAACAGCAAAGTGGCGCACATGAACAACATCTCGCCCGGCGGATTCGGGGGCGCCATTACCGCGGCCCTCTTTTTGGAGGAGTTTGTGGAAAACGACATACCCTGGATGCACATCGACCTCATGGCATGGAATCAGAGCAGCCGGCCCGGCCGGCCCGAAGGCGGCGAGGCGATGGGCCTGCGCGCCGCCTATGCTCTGATCGCCGATCTCGCCAAGGCGACGAAGAGCCGATAGACTTGCCGTAAAATTTGATGCGTTTTTCATAAGAGCCCGGTCTTTCATAAGAGCAGTCCCATGAAATCAGTCGTTACCCTGTTGGTCTTGATCGCCCTGGCCGTTGGCGCCACCTACTGGCGCTATCATTCTTTTGATCCCTGCGAGTGGCTGAAGCAGGACATGATGGCAACCTCGGAAATGCCCGGCTTGGTAATCGAAGGTCAAATCCGCGGCGAGTTCTTGTTGGACGGCATTGCAGAGCCCGGCTTTATGGATTGCCTGAAAAAGTGGTGGAACTTTAAGGCCGCGGAAACACCGGCCAAGAGCTGACCTGCGTCTTGGTCGAGTTTTCTTAGTGGGCCTCGGCCCAGGTATCCCCCACACCCGCATCGGCCACCAGCGGCACGGAAAGGCGAACCGCCGGGTCACAGGCCTTTTCCATCACGGACTTGACGACGGTGCTGGTGTCATCCAGCTCCGCATCCGGGACTTCGAACAGCAGTTCGTCGTGCACCTGCAACAACATCCGTGCCGAAAGCCCCGCGTCCTCGAGGGCCGCGGGAATGCGGACCATGGCCCGCTTGATGATATCGGCAGCGGAGCCTTGGATGGGCGCATTGATGGCCGCCCGTTCGGCAAAATTACGCCGGGCCGGATTCTTGTCTGCGATCTGAGCCGTGTGGATTTTGCGGCCAAACAGCGTGGTCACAAAACCCTGTTCCCGCGCCGTCTTTTTAGTGCGTTCCATATAGTCGCGAATGCCCGGGTAGCGCTCGAAATAGGTCTCGATGAAAGCCTTCGCTTCCCCCTGGGCGATGCCCAAGTTTTGAGCCAGCCCAAAAGCCGAAATTCCGTAAATAATTCCGAAGTTGATCGCCTTGGCCTGACGCCGCACCATGGGGTCCATGTCCTTGACAGCCACGCCAAAGACCTGGGACGCGGTAATGGCATGGATGTCCTGGCCGTCCCGGAAGGCCTCTTTTAGGGCATCCACCTCGGCAATCTCGGCCGCCAGGCGCAGCTCAATCTGACTATAGTCCACCGACAAAAGGCGGCATCCGTCCTCGGCCACAAAAGCCGTGCGGATCTTTCGGCCCTCCTCTGTTCGAATGGGAATGTTTTGCAGATTGGGATCGTTGGAAGAAAGCCGCCCAGTTGAAGCGACAGCCTGGGAAAAGGAGGTGTGAACCCGGCCCGTTTCCGGGTTGATCTGGCTTTGCAGGGCATCGCTATAGGTGCTTTTCAACTTGGAGAGCTGGCGCCAGTCCAACACCTTGGCTGGGAGGTCGTGGCCTTGGGCCACCAATCCATCCAGCACCTCCGCGCCGGTCGCATAAGCACCGGACTTGCCCTTTTTCCCACCGGGCAAACCAAGCTCATCGAAAAGAACCTCACCCAACTGCTTGGGCGATCCGATGGTGAATTGCCGCCCCGCCAGATCATAAATATCCACCTCCAACTCGGCGATCCGGCTGGCAAAGTCATTGGACAAACGGCGCAAGCGGTCGTGGTCCACCTTGATGCCCCGGCGCTCCATAGCCCCCAACACGGCCACCAGGGGCCGCTCCAGGGTCTCATAGACGGTGATCATCTTCTCCCCGATGAGGCGGGGCTTGAGGGTCTTATAGAGCCGCAGGGTCACATCGGCATCTTCAGCGGCATAGTCCAAGGCCTTGTCCAAGGGCACTCGGTCGAAGGTGACCTGCGCCTTGCCGCTGCCCGCCACGTCCTTGAACTTGATGGTTTCATAGTCCAGGTGGAGCCGGGCCAGTTCGTCCATGCCGTGCCCGTTACGCCCCGCATCCAGGACGTAGGACAACAACATGGTGTCGTCCACCGGCGTCATCTCGATCCCGACCCGCGCAAAGACGATGGCATCGTACTTGATGTTTTGCCCTACCTTAAGCACACCGGGGTCTTCCAAGAGGGGTTTGAGGGCCAACAAGGCCTCATCAAGAGGAATCTGCTTGGGATCTTCGCCGCCGGCCACGTCCAATTCCAGCCCGCCATTCTTGGCAGACCCGGGGGCTGTATGGCGCAGGGGCAAATAGCACGCCCGTCCCGGTGCCAAGCTTAAGGACACCCCCACCAGGTCAGCCGCCATGGGGTCCAGGCCGGTGGTTTCCGTATCCACGGCCACGAGGCCGCTTTCAAATCCTTCAGCCACCCAACGCTCCAACTCGGCGATATCCTGCAGCAGCTCATATCTGGCCTCCGCAGGGGCCGCGGGATCGTCTTGAGCATCTTCGCCGACCGCAGCACCTAATTGCGCGATGATAGATTTAAAGCCGTTGATTTCCAGAAAGGCGCGCAGCTCCTGCGGATCTGGGTCCCGCAGACCAAAATCATCCAAGCCTGCCTTCACAGGAACATCCTGGCGCAGCGTGACCAGCTGGCGGCTGATCCGCGCCATTTCGGCATTTTCTTGCAGCTTTTCCCGCCGTTTAGGCTGTTTGATCTCGCCGGCCCGCTCCAAGAGGGCGTCCAGATCGCCATATTCAGTAATCAACTGAGCTGCTGTCTTGATTCCAATGCCCGGTACCCCAGGCACGTTATCCGTGGAATCACCGGCCAAGGCTTGCACGTCGATCACTTTTTCAGGCGGCACGCCAAACTTTTCCACCACTTCGTCTGGGCCGATCAGCCGGTTTTTCATGGGATCCAGCATGGTGACCCCCGGCCCCACAAGCTGCATGAGATCTTTGTCCGAGGAGACAACAGTCACCTGAATCCCGGCCGTCTGGGCCTGTTTGGCATAACTGGCGATGAGATCATCTGCCTCAAAGCCCTCCATTTCGATAGCAGGCAAACCGCAAGCTTCGGTGGCTTCGCGGATAAGGGCGAACTGAGGGATCAGCTCTTCCGGTGCATCCGGTCGATGGGCCTTGTATTCGGGATAGATATCATTGCGAAAGGAGCGCCGGCCCTTGTCGAAGATGACCGCCACGCCATCCGCATCGCTGTCGGAGACCAGTTTCATCAGCATTTTGGTAAAGCCGAATACCGCGTTGACCGGGGTTCCGTCCGGTCGGGTCATGGGCGGAAGGGCAAAAAACGCCCGGAAGATATAGCCTGAACCATCCACGAGATAGAGGTGACGCATGATATCCACGTTCGAGAGGTGTTTTACTTCGCCCCATTGGGCCGAACCAGTCTGCCGCAGGGGCGCGGGACTGTCGAGGCATCAAGACCCTGACGGTCTCGGCATGAAGGCGAGAAAGGGATCTAATGCTTGACGACGGCGGGCATGGCCGACAGCACAAAATCCCGTCCGCAATAGGGACAAACCACGTGACCCTGGCCTTCCATGTTTAAAAAAACGCGCGGGTGACCCAGTGCGCCACCACCTCCGTCACAGGCGACAACTTCATTTTCGACTTCAATAGTTTCAGGGGGCTGCATCGTGGCTCCGCTCAGTTGACCGCCTATCATGTGGATGATACCCATTGATGCTTGAGGATCAATGTTTTCCGCGCTTGGTTCAGCACGGAGTCGATTGCCTCTTCAGGGTGCCCAAAAACCAATCCAGATTCCCATGCCCGATGATCAAAGCCTGTCCTCCGCCGCGCTTCCCCACGACGGACCCGATATGATATCAAGCGCCGCAGCGGTCCCGCCGGCCGTGACCCTTAATGGTCTGTCCAAGACCTATAAAGCCAGCGGCAAAACCAAGGAAAAGAAGGCCTTGATTGATGTGGACCTTGACATCCCGCGGGGTTCGCTTTTCGGATTGCTGGGGCCCAATGGGGCGGGTAAATCCACCCTGATCAATATCCTCGCCGGTCTGGTGAACAAGACCGGAGGGCACGCCCGCATCTGGGGTATCGACATCGACGAAAACCCGCGTCAATCCCGCGCGGCCATTGGAGTAGTGCCCCAGGAACTGAACGTCGATCCTTATTTCACACCCTTTGAGTTATTGGAGCTGCAGGCCGGCTTGTTCGGGGTGCCGCCGGCGGAGCGCATCAGCAACGATATCCTCAAAGCCCTCGGCCTGGCGGACAAAGCAACAGCCTATTCTCGCACGCTTTCCGGTGGCATGCGCCGGCGCCTCATGGTCGCCAAGGCAATGGTGCATCGACCGCCCGTGTTGGTGTTGGACGAGCCGACAGCCGGTGTGGATATCGAACTGCGCCAACAGCTCTGGGCCTATGTGCGGGAGCTGAACCGGGTCGGAACAACAGTCTTGCTGACCACTCATTATCTGGAAGAGGCGGAGGAGCTCTGCGATCGCATCGCCATCATCAACCACGGCAGGGTCATTGCCTGCGAAGAAACGGACAGGCTTCTGGCGCGCATCGATAGCAAGGAGATTACCCTCAATGTGGACCAGACCCTTTCCGAACTGCCGGCTGGCCTGCAAAGCTTGGGGGGGCACCTAAAGGATCCACATCGCATCGCCTTCCGCTATCACGCGAGCGAAAGCCCCGTCCAGGCGATCCTGGACGCCCTCTCGGCCGCCGGCCTGACAGTGCTCGATATCTCCAGCGAGGAAGCCGATCTGGAGGATATTTTTTTGCAGCTCACCAGCAGCGCTCATACACAGCCGAAAGGTGAGTGAAGGAGTGTTCGAGGGTAAAAAAAGTCGCCTCTGGTCACTTTGGCTATTTTCTTGCATCGCGGTTGGCCTGGCTGCTTGTAGCCCTTATCTAGCCCCGCCCGGCCCCGGGCTTGACCCGGATCTTCATCCCAGTGCCGGACTGTACAATCAGGCGATCAGTGCCGACGAAGCACCCGGCGTGGAGATCACACGGGGGAACCTAGTGACCGGCGACGGGCTGGCGCTGCCGTGGCGCTGCTGGACACCCGAGGTCGGTGCGGATCGCTTGATCCTGGCGCTGCATGGCTTTAACGACTATTCCAGCGCCTTTGAGCAGCCGGCCTTATTTTGGGCACAACGCGGAATCAAGACGTGCGCCTACGATCAGAGGGGTTTTGGCCGGTCGCCGAACACCGGACTCTGGGCCGGTGCCGACATCATGACCGGTGACCTCCGCACGGCCATTTCCGCCCTGAGGGAGCAGCATCCGGCCCTGCCCCTGTTCCTTCTGGGTGACTCCATGGGCGGCGCCGTCATCCTAGCGGCCAGCGACGGCCCTCAGACGCTCCCTGCCGACGGGGTTATTCTTGCCGCCCCGGCGGTGTGGGCACGGGCCACCATGCCCTGGTACCAGACCACCGCCCTTTGGATATCGGTTCATACCTTGCCGTGGGCCCAAGTTTCGGGCGGCGGCCTTAAAATTCAGCCCTCGGACAACATCGAAATGTTGCGCGAATTGGGGCGCGATCCCTTGGTGATCAAGGAAACCCGCGTGGATACGGTTTATGGTTTGGTGAATCTCATGGACATCGCCCTGGCCGCAGCCCCTCGCCTCACCCTTCCGGCGCTCCTGCTCTATGGGGAAAGAGATGAAATCGTGCCGGCGGACCCCACATTCGAGCTCTGGCGCAACCTGCCGCAAGGCGCCCAATCCCGGCAGGTACGGGCACTCTATCAGGACGGTTGGCACATGTTGCTGCGCGACCTCAATGCGCAAGTGGTTTTGGCCGACGTGGCTCAATGGACAGAAGACCCGACAGCCCCTCTGCCCTCGGGCGCAGACACCTACGCACAGCAAACCCTCGTTGGTTTGGACAGCAACTCACAAGAAGATTAGAGCGGACCCGATCCGCGAAGCGCTAAAGCGTCATATCGGCGGCGGCGATCACCCGGCCGGTTTCGCCATGCTGGATGATGATCGCACAGCCGTCATGAGACTCGGGATCAGTAATCGAAAGCGCAAATTCCGCTGCGTCACCATCCCAGGAACCGAGCTTTCTAAACTCGCGCACCACATTGTGATAGGCCAGTTTTTTACCGGCGTTTTCACCGCGAGTGATATCTGAGGTTTTCTCCCGGTCGTAGACCGCCATCCAAACCGTCGCGTCCCCATCGGGGGCCTGACCGCCGGAGACCCGCACTTTCCCGCCAGAGATATCCACCGTGACACCACTCTCGTTCTGGTCCTCAGCAATGGATTCAATGGTCTCGAGAACCTGGCCTCGACGCGAACCCACCACGTGGGTTGCCCCATCGATGACCATCTGCGGCGTATAGACAAAGCGGTGCTTTAGGGCGCGGGCATAGTCCCGCTGCCGGTCGCTGTTGCCGGGCAGGGCATATTCGTCTTTCCAGCCGATGTAGTCCCAATAGTCCACGTGGAACGACAAGGCTACCAGGTTAGGAATATCGGCCAACTCACCGAGAAGGTCATCGGCCGGCGGACAGGAATAGCAGCCCTGCGATGTATAAAGCTCCACCACCACGGGGCGTTCTGCCTGTTCCAAGGCGCCGCCGTCCAGAAGCTGCGCCACCTGAGTCCCCGCAAACAGGGTCTCAGAGGAGGCCAAAGCCGCCCCCCGCAGGCTTTCCGTGTTGGGGCCTCGCATCACGGCCAGGACCACCAAAAAGATTGAAAGCGCCGCAGCGCTCAAAATGATAATGCGTTTCATGTCAAAAACATAGGCCGCACCGGCGTCACGGGCGAATCACGTTCGGGTGACGTTGTGTCGGGCAAAAGCCCCGACCCAACCGTTTCCCCCGGAAAGGCCGATTATGCCTGCCTTAGTTTAACCTCCTATAAAGGACCGTTTGCTTGCTAGGCCGCAGTTTGCCTCAGATTGCGCAAAACATAGTGCAAAATGCCGCCGTGTTGATAGTAAGTGACCTCATCGGCCGTATCGATACGGCAGAGCAATTGGATGTCCTCCTGGCTACCGTCTGCTCGGCCAATACGGCAACTCACCTCCATTTTTGGGGTAATGCCTGCTGAAATCCCCGTAATATCGAAGGTTTCGTCTCCAGTAAGGCCTAAGGTCTTCCGCGTGGCCCCGCCAGTGAACTGCAAGGGAAGAATACCCATGCCCACCAAGTTGGAGCGGTGAATACGCTCAAAAGATTCCACAATGACCGCTTTGACACCCAATAAGCGGGTGCCCTTGGCCGCCCAGTCCCGGCTGGACCCTGTGCCGTATTCCTTGCCGCCGATGACGACCAAAGGCACACCCTCGGCTTGATAACGCATGGCCGCGTCATAAATCGGCAGAATATCATTGCTCGGAACATGGCGGGTGACGCCGCCCTCGGTGCCCGGCGCCAACTCGTTGCGGATCCGGATATTGCCGAAAGTGCCGCGCATCATCACCTCGTGATTGCCCCGGCGCGAGCCATAGGAATTGAAATCGATGGGTCTGATTTGATGCTGGCTCAGGTACTCCCCGGCCGGGCTATCCCGCTTGATTGCACCTGCAGGTGAAATGTGATCCGTGGTCACCGAATCGCCCAGCATGGCCAAGCTGCGGGCACCTTGAATATCGCCCACAGCTGCCGGTTCGGGGGTCATGCCTTCGAAGAAGGAGGGGAACCGCACATAGGTGCTGCTGTCCTCCCAGGCATAGTTCATGCCGCCACTGGTGGCAATGGAACGCCATTGCTCCGGGCCTTGGAATACATTGGCGTAGCGGGTCTTGAACATATCGGGCGACAATACCGCGTTCACGACCGAAGAGATCTCTTGGTTGCTAGGCCAGATATCCTTTAAGTATACCGGCTGTCCATCGGCGCCGACCCCCAAGGGATCGTTCAACAGATCCACCATCAAATTTCCAGCCAGGCCATAAGCCACCACCAGGGGCGGCGAAGCCAAATAATTCAAAAGGGTTTGCGGATGAACCCGACCCTCGAAGTTGCGGTTGCCCGATAGAACGGCTCCGACAGCCAACTTACCTTCATCAATGGCAGCCCCAATGGCCTCCGGCAGGGGCCCCGAGTTGCCAATGCAGGTGGTGCAGCCATAGCCGACCAAATCAAACCCCAAAGCGTCCAGATCGCCCTGTAAGCCGGCCGCTTCTAAATAATCGGTCACCACCTGACTGCCGGGTGCAAGAGAAGTCTTGACCCAGGGTTTGGTCGTCAGACCCTTTTCCCGCGCCTTCTTGGCCAAAAGGCCCGCGGCCACCAAGACATTGGGGTTGGAAGTGTTGGTGCAGGAGGTAATGGCGGCAATAACCACCGCGCCAGGTTCCAGGTTGTAGTCGCTGCCAGCCACCGCCGTGGGGGTTCCAGCGCCCGCGGTAGCCATGGTTTCGCCAACCGAGGTCGTCATACCGCTCAATGGGACCCGATCCTGGGGCCGTTTCGGCCCTGCAAGACTGGGCTCAACTGTGGCGAGGTCCAGCTCTAGGGTGTCCGTGAACAAGGGCTCGGGCGCCCCTTCCTCCCACCACATGCCCTGGGCCTTGGCATAAGCCTCGACGAGGGCTACCTGCTCAGGATCTCGACCGGTAAAGGTCAGATAATTTAGAGTCTCGGCGGAAACCGGGAAGATGCCACAGGTCGCCCCGTATTCGGGCGCCATGTTGGCGATGGTGGCCTGATCGGCCAGGCTCAGGGTTTTCAGGCCATTGCCGAAGAACTCCACAAACTTGCCCACCACGCCCTTGGCGCGAAGCATCTCCACCACCGTCAGTACCAAGTCCGTAGCAGTGGCGCCCTCGCGCAGAGAACCGGTCAACTTCATGCCGACCACCTCGGGGATCAGCATGGAGACCGGCTGACCCAGCATGGCCGCCTCGGCCTCAATGCCGCCCACGCCCCAGCCCAAGACCGAAAGGCCATTGACCATGGTGGTGTGACTGTCCGTGCCTACCAGTGTATCGGGATAGGCGATGGTGGTGCCGTCTTGTTCCTTGGTCCAAACCACCTGCGCCAAATGCTCCAGATTCACCTGATGGCAAATACCCGTGCCCGGCGGAACCACACGGAAGTTATCGAAGGCGCTCTGACCCCATCGCAGAAAAGCATAGCGTTCGGCATTTCGATGGAACTCCATATCCACGTTTTTGCCGAAGGCTTTTTCGTCGCCGAAGGCATCCACCATAACGGAATGGTCGATCACCAAATCCACCGGGGACAGGGGATTGATCAGCTGCGGGTCGCCGCCCAAATCGCTCATGGCATCCCGCATGGCGGCCAAGTCCACCACTGCCGGCACGCCGGTAAAATCTTGCATCAGCACCCGGGCTGGCCGATAGGCAATTTCGGTATCCGAGCGCCGCTGATCCAACCAAGCGCCGAGCGCCTTGATATCATCGACGGTCACACTGGAGCCGTCCTCAAAACGCAACAGGTTTTCCAGGAGAATTTTTAAGGAGAATGGAAGGCGGGAGATATCGCCCAAGCTATCCTCGGCGGCGGCCAGGCAAAAATAGTCGTATTCCTTGCCGCTCACTTTGAGCGTGCGGCGCGTATTCAGCGTATCCGAACCCATAGAACTCACTCCTGCACTTCCCGAGATCACAAACCCCAATACTCCCATGCCTAGAAAGGCGCCTCGTGCACCCCCTGGCGATCGGCTATTGATGACCCTGTTTTGATAAAGGTCCGATCCCCGCCCATGACAAGACCATGCACATCAAAACCCGATTTTCGGATCTAAATTAGCGTCCAAACCCCAGAATTCCAGGAAATCCTCAGTGTTTTCAGCTTTAGATAGTCGACTCCTGCTATTTTATTAGTCAGGTATTTGACTTTTGATGAATTTTTCCATGAGCGCCAAAGTGGTCTCGCGGGCCTCGCGGTGGGGAGCATGGCCGCAGTGCGCGATTAGCTCAAATTCCACCGGGCCACCCGCCAATCCCTTAATCAGCTCCAGCTGTTTTACCGTGCCGTACTGATCCTCGCGACCCTGCAGCGCCAGGACCGGGCAGGCAATGTGCTTGAGGTCGTCGAGCATGTTCCAGTCCGAAAATTCGGGCCGCAACCATGTCTCCGCCCAGCCGCGAAACATCGCTTCGGTTCCATCGCCATGATAGCGGGTCAAAAGCTCTCTGAGATCGCCCTCTTGCCACTGGACCAGGGCCTGCTCAATGCCCTGGAGGGTGATGTCCTCGACGATCACATGGGCCGCCGCGGTGATACAACAAAGCGGGTGATCCGGGTAAAGAGCCGCATAGAGCAACGCGATGGTGCCACCATCGCTGTGGCCGATCAGGATCGGTCGATGAACTTGCAGGCCGATGAGCAGGTCCCGCAGCGCCCCAGTTGCCTCTTGCTGCAGATAATCCAAGGGCCGCGGCAGGACAAGTCGCTCGGATCGCCCAAATCCCCAGGGGTCATAGACAATACCGGAAAGTCCGCTGACCTCGCAAAGAGCCTGCGGGAAGGCTCGCCACTGCGCGACCGATCCCAAGCCTTCATGGAGGAATACCAGAGTCGGCCTTTCCGGCGGACTTTCCCCAAGACAACGCACGAAGAGCTGGTGCCCACCCGCTCGGATCATTTTCTCTTGCGAAAGGGGCTGTTGGCGGTCGCGCGTCACAGGCCAACCTTCGGACGTGGGTTTTCCTTGCAAAACAGAGTCCTCGCACCTCTTCTGCACAGCTTTTTGATCAAGCCCCTAACGACTTTGAGGTCGCTTGCCAGTTGCCTTTTACCGCCAATATGGCATACACAGAAGAGGGGAATCTGCCACAAGAGATCAAAAGAACCGGCGGATTTCCTGCGAGCGGGAGGGTTCAGATGCCGGTGCCACGCCACCTGGGCAATGGTTTGCCGGATAACCATCGAAGACCGTTAAAAAAAAGCCGATCGGCCGCAAAGCCGGCAAACAGGCAAGCACAGGGTGGCAAGAATCACGGTGGCAGGGAATACTGAAATCGACAGGGCGCTTGACACTTTTCCAAAACTTCTAGCCGAGCATGCCCGAATACGGCCCCATCATGCGGCCAATAGGGAAAAGGACTTAGGCATCTGGCAGAGTTGGAGCTGGTCGGATGTGCAAGAGGAAGTGCGCGCTCTGGCCGGCGGCCTTGCGGACCTTGGGCTGAAGCGCGGCGATAAAGTCGCCATCATCGGGGATAATCGGCCACGGCTTTATTGGGCCATGACGGCGACCCAAGCCGCTGGCGGCATTCCCGTTCCCCTTTACCAGGACTCCGTTGCCGAAGAGATGGTCTTCGTGGTCAATCACGCCGAAGCCCGTTTTGCCATCGTTGAGGATCAGGAACAGGTCGACAAGCTCATCGAGATTATGGATCGCGCACCGGTCCTGGAAAAGATCATCTATTCCGACCCGCGCGGAATGCGCAACTACCAGCACGACTTTTTGAGCGCTTACGACACGGTCCAGGACCAGGGCCGGGCCCACAACGACACTCATCTGGATTTTTACGACAACGAGGTGGGGCGCAGCAGTGGCCGGGACACGGCGATAATTCTCTATACCTCCGGTACCACCGGTCAGCCCAAGGGGGTGATGCTGTCGTTCGATAACATCTTGAAAACGGCGCGAAACGGGATCGAATTGGAGAACCTGAGCGCAGACGAAGAAGTCTTGGCCTATCTGCCCATGGCTTGGGTTGGCGATAACATCTTTTCTTATGGCCAAAGCTATGTCGCCGGCTTTTGTGTCAGTTGCCCGGAATCCGCCGACACGGTCATGCACGACCTACGTGAGCTTGGGCCCAGTTACTTTTTCGCCCCGCCGCGGATTTTCGAGAACATTCTGACCACGGTGATGATCCGGATGGAGGATGCGGGGCGCTCCAAGCGGTGGCTCTTCCATTATTTCATGGGAGTCGCCAAGCGTTGTGGCAGCCAGATCCTGGATGGCCATATGACGGCTTTTAAAGATCGTCTGCTTTATGCGCTGGGGTCCTTTTTTGTCTTTGGGCCCTTGAAAAACACCCTGGGTTTTTCACGCATTCGCTTGGCCTATACCGCCGGGGAAGCCATCGGGCCTGACATTTTCGACTTCTTCCGCTCCTTGGGGATAAACTTAAAGCAGCTTTACGGCAGCACCGAGGCCAGCGTCTTCATCACCATCCAGCCCGATGGGGAAGTCCGGTCGGACACCGTGGGCAAACCCGCGCCCCAGGTGGAGATTCAAATCGCCGACAGCGGTGAGGTCTTGTTCCGCAGCCCCGGCACCTTTGTTGAATATTTCAAAAACCCGGAAGCCACGGAGAAAACCAAAACCGCTGACGGTTGGGTCCATACGGGGGATGCGGGCTTTTTCGATCCGGACGGTCACTTAAAAATAATCGACCGGGCCAAGGACGTGGGCAAGCTCAACAACGGGAACCTTTTTGCCCCTAAATACATCGAAAACAAGCTAAAGTTCTTTCCCAACATTCAAGAGGCCGTTTGTTTCGGGGACGCGAAGGATTACTGCACGGCCTTTATCAACATAGACTTGAACGCCATGGGCAGTTGGGCAGAGCGAAACGGCGTTGCCTATGCGAGTTATCAAGAACTGGCAGCAAATGATCAAGTGCTCGAAATCATCAAGGGCCATATCGAACAGGTTAACCAGGACCTGAGCGCAGACCGCAATCTTTCCGGCTCGCAGATTCGCCGTTTTTTGGTATTACACAAAGAATTGGACGCCGACGACGGTGAACTGACCCGAACCCGCAAGGTGCGTCGAGGCTTTATCGGCGATCGCTACGAGACCCTTATCGAAGCACTTTATTCCGATGCACACACCGCTCACATCAGCACCGAGGTTACCTTCGAGGATGGGCGCAAAGGCCAAATCGAGGCCGATTTGACAATCTTGGAGGTGCCTCTCATCGACGGCTCCCATGCGCCCGACGGCGAAGCCCTCAAAAAAAGCGCCTGAGGATCGACAAATGGGGAATCAGGGGGAAAGCAATAGTGGGATGGATGAACCGGAGCGTAAAATCGGCGACGTCTTGCTGAAGGTGGACAACATAAGCCTCTCTTTCGGTGGCGTGAAGGCCCTCAGCAAGGTTTCCTTTGATATCCGCGAGCATGAAATTCGCGCGATCATTGGGCCGAACGGCGCCGGCAAGAGTTCCATGCTGAACGTCATCAACGGCTTTTACCACCCCCAAGAAGGTACCATCACCTATCAGGGTCAGGTGCGCCAGCAGATGCGGCCCCACGATGCCGCCAAGCAAGGGATTGCTCGGACCTTTCAGAACATCGCCCTTTTCAAGGGCATGTCCACCCTGGACAACATCATGACCGGGCGCCTCTTGAAGATGCGCCGAAACATTCTTTGGCAGGCGCTCTACATCGGGCCAGCCCGCAAAGAGGAGATGGAACATCGCGAGGTCGTGGAAAAGGTCATCGATTTTCTTGAAATTCAGGCCATCCGCAAAACCCCGGTGGGGCGCCTGCCCTATGGCCTGCAAAAGCGCGTGGAACTGGGCCGCGCCTTAGCCATGGAGCCAACCCTGCTGCTATTGGACGAGCCCATGGCGGGGATGAACGTAGAGGAAAAAGAGGACATGTGCCGCTTTATCCTGGACGTGAACGACGAATTTGGCACCACCATCGCTTTGATCGAACACGACATGAGCGTGGTCATGGATCTTTCCGACCGAGTGGTGGTCTTGGACTATGGCGAGCTCTTGGCGGACGGCTCCGCGGATGAGGTGCGGAACAATCAAACAGTGATCGACGCTTACCTGGGCGTCAGCCACGACGATGTCAACACGGTGGACCCCGCCGCTTAAAGAACAAGGATTGCATTAAGGCGACGACGAAATGGCATTTTTGTTTTTCATGGAAACAGTGATCAGCGGTCTTCTGACCGGTGTCATGTATTCCCTGGTCGCCATCGGCTTTGTCCTGATTTTCAAAGCCTCGGGGGTTTTTAACTTCGCCCAGGGGGTATTGGCCCTTTTTGCCGGCTTGACCTTGGTAGGCCTGATGGAAAATTTCGGCCTGCCCGCCTGGCTGGCCATCATCGCCACCATCGGTGTCATGATCGTCCTCGCTTGGTTGATCGAACTGTTGATTTTGCGCCACCTGGTTAACCAGGAACATATCATCTTGTTTATGGCCACCCTTGGCCTGGCCTATATCTTGGAGGGTTTCGGGGACATTATATGGGGCTCCGACGTGAAGGTTTTAGATATCGGTCTGCCCCAGGGCGCCAGCGATTTCCTCCTCGACGGCTATGGTCTTTATGTTGAGAAGCTGGAAATTGTTGCGGCCGCGATTGCCACGATCCTGGTCATCGTTCTCGCCATCTTTTTCCAAAAAACCCGGATTGGCCGCGCCCTGCGGGCCGTGGCCGACAACCATCAAGCTGCCCTGTCCATCGGCATTTCCCTGCGCACCATTTGGATTACCGTTTGGTCGGTCGCCGGCGTGGTTGCCTTGGTCGCCGGGGTCATGTGGGGCAGTAAGTCGGGTATCCAGTTTTCCCTTTCTCTGATAGCGCTGAAGGCCTTACCGGTACTCATCTTGGGCGGATTTACCTCCATTCCTGGTGCCATTGTTGGCGGATTGATCATTGGGGTGGGGGAAAAAGTCGCCGAGGTTTATCTGGGACCCTTTGTCGGCGGCGCGATTGAAAATTGGTTCGCCTATATGCTGGCGCTGGTCTTCTTGATGTTTCGGCCTCAAGGGCTCTTCGGCGACAAAATTATCGAGCGGGTGTGAAGGCCTGCCTTAAGATGTAAGGGAGCAGTCAGTGCTGTATCGGGAAGTCGGTCAATTCAAAACCAGCTACCAAAGCGACCAGGCTATCTTCACCATCCTCCAGGATCGCTGGTTCATCGCGCTGCTCTTGATCGTGGCCTTTGGCGTGGTTCCCTTTTTGATCAACGATTATTTCGCCAACGCGGTCCTGCTACCCTTTTTGGTCTATGCGATGGCGGCCATCGGCTTGAACATCCTCACCGGTTACTGCGGCCAATTGTCCCTGGGGACCGGTGCATTTCTAGGCGTGGGGGCCTATAGCGCCTTTAAGATGATGACCGCCTTTCCCGAACTGAATTTAATTCTGGTCTTTTTATCGTCCGGCTTGGTCACGGCCTGCGTGGGCATGTTTTTTGGCTTGCCCTCCTTGCGCATCAAAGGGTTTTACTTGGCGGTCGCCACTCTGGCGGCGCAGTTTTTTATCGTCTGGCTGTTTTACAGGGTGCCGTGGTTCTTCAACTACAACGCCACCGGTCAGATTTCCGCCCCGCCGCGAGAGTTTCTGGGTGTCCTGATCACCGGCCCCGAAGCAAAGCCATGGGCCACCTATCTTTTCGCCCTTAGCTTTGTGACGATTTTTGCCTTGCTGGCGAAAAACCTGGTGCGTGGCCGCGCCGGGCGAGCTTGGATGGCCATTCGGGACATGGATATCGCCGCCGAGATCATCGGTATTCGCCCCCTGCAGACCAAGCTCATGGCCTTTGGCATCTCATCTTTTTACGTGGGGATCGCTGGCGCGATGATGTTCGCCGTTTGGCTGGGTGCGGCCGAGGCGGGAGAGACCTTTGGCATCGATCAATCCTTTTTGGTTCTTTTCATGATCATCATCGGCGGCTTGGGGTCGATCCTCGGCTCATTCCTTGGCGCTGCGTTCATGGTGCTGATGCCGATCTTACTCAAGCAAGCCATGGTGGATGGGATGGGCCTGGCGGCCGTCACCGCCAAGCATGTGGAATTCATCATCATGGGGGTGTTGATCGTGTTTTTCTTGATCGTAGAGCCCCATGGGCTCGCGCGGCTGTGGCAGATTACGAAAGAAAAACTGAGACTTTGGCCATTTCCCCATTAAAATGGCCCATCACAAGGTGACCTCGAACTTTCACCGGTACCGGGGTCGCCAAAAAAATCCTGGAATCGACCAGGAGGACGCAGGAAAACAGGAGGAAACCGAATGAATTTCCAAAAATTGGCTTTTGGTGCGGTGGCTGCGGTCGCGCTCGCCATGCCCTTCGCGGCCAGCGCCGCCGAATTGACCATCCCGTCAATGGTCTATCGCACCGGCCCTTACGCGCCCAACGGCATTCCCTTTGCCAATGGCTATGCGGACTATTGGACCCTTCTGAACGAACGCGACGGCGGTATTGAGGGGGCCACGGTCAATCTGATCGAGTGCGAGACCGCGTATAATACCAAGCAAGGTGTGGAGTGCTACGAGAGCATCAAGAACGAGGGAGGCGGGTCCTTAGTGTTCCAACCCTTGTCGACGGGCATCACCTATCAGCTGATCCCAAAGGCATCAGTGGATGAAATTCCCATCTTTTCCATGGGCTACGGTCGTACCTCAGCGGCCAACGGCAAGATTTTTCCGTGGGTGTTTAATTTCCCCGCCACCTATTGGAGCCAAGCCACCGCCTTTGTCCAATACATTGGCGATCGTGAAGGCGGCATGGAAAACCTAAACGGCAAGAAGATTGCCCTGGTTTATCACAACTCCGCCTATGGCAAGGAGCCCATCCGCACCTTGCAAAAAATGGCCGAGCAATACGGTTTTGAATTTCTGGAACTGCCGGTGGATCACCCCGGTCAAGAACAAAAATCCACGTGGCTGCAGATCCGCCGCGAGCAACCCGATTACGTCTTGATGTGGGGTTGGGGTGTGATGAACCAGGTGGCCATCAAGGAAGCCGCCTCCATCCGCTATCCCATGGATCAGTTCATCGGCGTGTGGTGGTCCGGCTCGGAAAACGACGTGTTGCCCGCTGGGGAAGCCGCCGACGGCTATCTCTCAGGTGCCTTCCACGCGCCCGGCGACTCTTTCCCCGCCCACGACGACATCAAAAAGCACGTCTATGCCGCTGGCAAAGGCGCCGGAGATGAGGATCGCATCGGCGAAGTGCTTTACAATCGCGGCCTGGTGGCAGCCATGTGGACCTCGGAGGCCATTCGTAACGCCATGAAGATTCACGGCACCAACGAGTTGACCGGCGCCATGGTGCGCGACGGGTTTGAATCCTTGAAGGTGGACGATGCTCGCCTCGCCGAACTGGGCCTACCCGGCTTTACTTATGGCATTGAGATCACCTGCGAGAATCACGAGGGCCCCGGTAAGGTCGCCCTGCAACGCTGGGACGCCAAGGCCCAGGAGTGGAGCATCGTATCTGATTTCTACGAGCCTTTGCGGGATATCACCGGCCCTTTGATCGAGGAAGACTCAGGCCAATACGCGGCGGAAAACAACATTTCCCCCCGCGATTGCAGCTGATAACGCAAATCGCAGCATCGTAAAGTAAGGTAACGATCATGTCGGACGCCGCCCTTTCGATTGCCGACGAGGCTGCGCAGCCTCTGCTGGCGGTCAACAACATCGAGGTCATCTACGACCATGTGATCTTGGTGTTGAAGGGCGTTTCCCTTGAGGTGCCCGAGGGGGGCGTGATCGCCCTTCTCGGCGCCAATGGGGCCGGCAAGACGACGACCCTCAAAGCCATTTCCAATCTGCTCCGAGCCGAGCGAGGCGAAGTTACCAAGGGCACCATCGAATTCGAAGGGGATCGGGTTGACCGCTTAACCGCCAATGATTTGGTTCGCCGGGGGGTCATTCAGGTCATGGAAGGGCGCCATTGCTTTGAGCACTTGACGGTGGAGGACAATCTCCTGACCGGCGCCTATACCCGGCGGGACGGTCGCGGCGCCATCGCTCAAGACCTGGAGATGGTCTACAATTACTTCCCGCGCCTAAAGGATCGCCGCACCAGCTTGGCCGGCTATACCTCTGGCGGCGAGCAGCAGATGTGCGCCATCGGCCGCGCCCTCATGAGCCGGCCGCGCATGATCCTGCTCGACGAACCCTCGATGGGATTGGCCCCGCAACTGGTCGAGGGCATATTCCAAACCGTCAAGCGCCTCAACGAGGAGGAAGGGGTTTCCTTCTTGCTGGCTGAGCAAAACACCAACGTGGCCCTGCGCTATGCGCGCTACGGCTATATCTTGGAAAACGGCCGCGTGGTGCTCGACGGAGACGCTGCAAAGCTCCGCGAAAACGAGGATGTCAAGGAATTCTATCTTGGCCTCTCCGCCGGCCAGCGCAAAAGCTATAGGGACGTCAAACATTATAAGCGCCGCAAACGCTGGCTATAGGAGCGCACGCCGAGATGAGCGACGCCGACCGAGGCCGCAATGCCCACTACGACGATTTGGAGACCCGCTCTCGCGACGATCGAGAAACTGCCCTACTCGCCGCTTTGCCGGGTCAAATTGGCCATGCCAAAGCCACAGCTCCGGCGATGGCCGAGATCTTGTCGCAAGTGGAGACGAGCGCCATCACCAGTAGAGCGGCCTTGGCGTCCCTGCCGGTAATCCGCAAAGCCGATTTGATGCGCCGCCAAACACCGGCCTCTCCTTTCGGCGATCTTAACGGGACCCCCATCGCTACCATGGCCCACCTCTTCGCCTCGCCGGGCCCGGTATACGAGTTCGATCGGGAACGGCCCGATTTCTGGCGCACGGCCCGGGCTTTTTTTGCCGCCGGCTTTCGCCCGGGCGAGCTGGTACACAATTCCTTTTCCTATCATCTAACCCCTGGCGGCTGGATCATGGAAAGTGGTGCCCGAGACCTGGGTTGCCCCGTTATTCCGGCCGGTACCGGCAACAGCGAACAGCAGGTTCAAACCATCGCCCATTTCCGCCCCAGCGGATTTTCCGGCACGCCGGATTACCTGAAGGTCTTGCTGGAAAAGGCCGACGAACTGGGTGTTGATATGAGTTCCATCACCAAGGCCCTCGTTTCCGGCGGAGCCTTGTTCCCGTCCATGCGGCAAGCTTATGAGGAGCGGGGAATTCAAATGGCGCAATGCTACGCTACCGCCGATCTGGGCCTTATTGCCTATGAATCCGATGCCCGCGACGGCATGATCATCGATGAAGGGCTCTTGGTCGAGATTGTGCGACCGGGAAGCGGAACGCCGGTCCCCGACGGTGAAGTAGGTGAGGTTGTGGTGACGACCCTTAACCCCGACTACCCCTTGATCCGATTTGCAACGGGCGACCTCTCCGCCATCTTGCCAGGGCAAAGCCCGTGCGGGCGCAGCAATCAAAGAATAAAGGGCTGGATGGGCCGGGCCGACCAAGCGGCTAAGGTTCGCGGCATGTTTGTGCAGGCCTCGCAGGTGGCGGAGCTGCAAAAGCGACATGACGAGGTCAAAAAAGCGCGCTTGGTTGTCACTCGCATCGATAATCAGGATGTCATGACCCTGAACTGTGAAGTCACCGGCCAGCCGCAAGGACTGGCCTCGCTCCTCGAACGCAGTCTGCAGGATATTTGCAAAGTTAAGGGCGGAATCCGATTTGCGGCGCCTGGGGATCTTCCCAATGATGGATTGGTCATTGAGGATCAGCGTCAATATGATTGATTCGAGGAGACTTGGCCTTTTATCAGCCCGGCTCTTTATCGCCCTATATTAGTAAAACTGAAACTCCCGAGTCTTGGGCTCGATGAAGCCCCCCTTAAACTCTTCATAAGACGGGGAGTAGGCGGCATTGGGGCCGGAAAAAGCGTCATCAAATGGTTGGCCGCTGAGAATGAAACCCTGTGACAAAAGGGGGCCAAAGGCCGGGCCGATCAAATTGGGTTGGCCCGAAAAAGGCGAGCCCCCGCCGACAGGCGAACCACCCGTGATCGCGACACCATTAGCCGCCCCGGCACCATCCAGTGCGCCGGTACCCTCCAGACCCTCAATGCCCTCGGGAGCGCCCTGGAGGCCATTCTGTAAAGCCTGATTGATGATGTCCGCAGCATTGAGCGGGGCAGCACCGGACTTCACCGCATCCGGCACCCCTTTACGTGTTTTTTTGCCGCCTTGATCGAACTGCTGGCTCAGGTTTTGCCAAGCGGCTTTACCGGACGGCGCAGATTGAGCCAAGGCCTGGGAAGTGGCACAGAGACCGAAAGCCAATAGGGCAAAAGCCACCCCAGCTAAACTAACATTACGGACCATGGCATATCCATCCAATCGATCTTTGAGGCGATCCACCAACATTTTTTGTCTCCCGCAATCGGCCCCAGTTCTAACCCAAACCGGGGCTGCTTCAATCAGCAGGAGCTCTATCGCCAATCACCACGCATTTCAGTGATGGTCATCACACATTATGCAGTCTGTTAGAATCCTTATCATATTTTCGCGAATTCTTATATTCTTTTTTATGGTTAAAGTCGTTTTTTTTGATTCTTATCGCAATTTTTAATAGATCTAACCCACTGGGCCGCAGGCTAACTCTTTTTACCTTCCCTTAAGTCTTAAGCCCTTTATTTAATGGGATTTTTCTGAATCACAGCAATTTTCACATTGTTGCCTCAATTGCGGCCAGATCCCACCGCAATCACTTTCTAGATTTTATCCCACAGAGACTTCCCCTCTCTGACAGAGGTGGCCCAGCCTGCCTCACCTCATTGCCCCCAAAAGGCTGGAAAACTATAGGGCGGCCGCTGACCCCGACCAAAGCGGCCGCCCCATCTTTTTTGTGCCCTTGCGAGAAGGCTCAGAATTACCTTCGGTCGCTTTCACCGTAACGGAGTGTTATGGCAGCACCCACGGGCCGGACAACCGGCGGAAACGGCAAAGCCCCGTTTAGACTAGCTTTTTCCCCTACCTTTCCATAGAAAGGCGCTACCCTTAAGGGGAGCCAACTCGAAATGATCGAACAGCGGACATGCAGGGCATGGCACTTTTTTCAGGCCGAGATCTCGCTTGTTTTCGCGGCGGACGCCAGGTTTTCTCCGACCTAACATTTAGCCTGGACGCGGGAGAGGCCCTCTTGCTAACGGGGCCAAACGGCAGCGGAAAATCAACCCTACTCCGGTTAATGGCTGGATTTCTGCGCCCCAACGCCGGCCAAATGGACTGGTCCGGATCCACCGTTTATGACGACCTGGCAAGCCATCAAGCCCACCTTCAATACGTGGGCCACCTGGACGCCATTAAGGGCGTCTTGACCGTGGGGGAAAATCTGCGCTTTTGGGCTTGTCGCGATGCTAGCGAGCAACGGCTCGGTGACGCGCTGGATACCTTTGAACTGGCGCCCCTTGAACAAGTGCCCGGCCGCCTGCTCTCCTCGGGCCAGCGCCGACGGCTAAATCTCGCCAGGCTGATCGCCGCCCCCGCTGACCTGTGGCTGTTAGACGAACCCGGCGTGGGTTTGGATCAAGCCGCCCTGTCGGCGCTCTCCGAGGTTATTCGATCTCATCGGGACCGCGGCGGTTTGGTGGTGGCCGCCACACACACGGACCTTTTCATCGACGATGCCAGGAGCCTCCAACTGGGGACCTTTTCCGCGAGCAATTTGCCGGAGTTGGTTTGGTGAGCCTCTCCCAAGTCATTACCCGGGATCTGCGCCTCGCGTTGCGGCAAAAAAGCGATGCTGCGACGGTTGTTCTGTTTTTCGTCCTAACCGCGGCTCTCTTCCCCTTTGCGATCGGTCCCGAAGCGGAGATTCTCATTCGTATTGCACCGGGCGTGATCTGGGTTACCGCTCTTTTGTCCGTCCTGCTGTCTCTGGACCGTCTGTTCATGGCGGACTACGAGGATGGAACGCTTGAGCTCATGATTCTCAAGCCCTTGCCCTTGGAACTGACGGTCTTTGGAAAGGTTGTCGCTCATTGGCTTATCAGCGGCCTGCCGCTAATTGTCGCATGCCCCTTAATTGGCCTTTTGTACGGCTTGCCCCTAGAGGGTCTGGGAGTCCTTCTCCTGGCCTTGGTTCTGGGCACGGCGAGCCTCAGTTTGATTGGTGCTATCGGCGCAGCTTTGACTTTGGGGGCACGCCGCGGTGGCGTTCTTCTGCCGCTTCTCGTCTTGCCAATCAACATTCCCATCCTCATATTCGGCGTAGCCGCTAGCGATTCCGGCCTTTCCGGTGACCCGGTTAAGGGTCCACTGATGATCCTCGGTGCCGTTTTGCTGGGAATGCTGTTTCTCGCACCGCTGGCAGCAGCAGCGGCGTTGCGTCAAGCCATGGAATAGGAACAGCTGGCCCATGCACCGATTCGCCAATCCCGGCCGATTCCTCCGCCTGGCCGATGCGATCCTTCCATGGGTGTGTGGCGCCACGGTCTTGTCCTTTGCGGTGGGGCTGTACTGGGCGCTTTTTGCCTCCCCCGCTGATTATCAGCAGGGAGAGACCGTACGTATCATGTACCTACACGTACCCTCGGCCTGGATGTCTCTGTTCGTTTATATCGTCATCGCCTTGGCCGGCGCGTCATCTCTGATATGGCGCCATCCGCTCGCCGACGTTGCCGCCAAATCTGCTGCACCGATCGGAGCGTCCTTTGCCTTTCTCACCTTGGTGACCGGATCCCTTTGGGGCAAGCCCATGTGGGGGACTTGGTGGGTGTGGGATGCTCGCTTAACCTCCATGCTGGTGCTATTCTTTTTATATTTGGGCCATATGGCCCTCATGCATGCTTTTGAGGATCAAACTCGCGGCTATCGGGCAGCGGCCATCTTAGCTTTGGTGGGGGTGATCAATATTCCCATCATCAAGTTTTCCGTCGACTGGTGGTCGACACTCCACCAGCCAGCCTCGGTTATTCGCCTGGATGGCCCGACCATTGATCCGTCCATGCTGTGGCCTTTGCTCGTGATGGTTCTGGCATTCAAATTGTTCTTCGTCACTCTCTTGTTGGTGCGCATGAAAAGCGAGCTTTTGGCCGCGCGAATTCGAGCGCTCAGCTTGGCTGCGGTCCGCACCGCTTAACCCCTTGGCAAGGCCACACCGCTAAATCTCATGAGCACACTGGACACATTCTTCAACATGGGCGGCCACGGGGCTTTTATTTGGCCTTGTTATGCTTTTGCCGCCCTCTTGATGGGTGGCCTGGCAATAAATTCGTGGCAAAGCTTGGCCCGGCGCAAGCGTCAACTGGCCCACTTGGAAGGGCAACGCGCAGCCATCAAGAAAGCGACCGTTACCGGGGCGCAAAAGAAAGAAAAGCCGTGACCCGGAAAAATCGCCGCCTTTATCTCATTATCACGGGGCTGGTTCTGCTCGGTAGCGCCGCCGCCCTCGTGCTCACGGCTCTATCGGATTATGTCACGCTTTTCCAATCGCCCACCGAACTTTTGGCAAATCCGCAGTATGAGCGGGAAATTCAACTTGGCGGCCTGGTTGAGGAAGCCTCCGTCGATCGTCTCTCCGACGGGGTCACGGTTGCCTTTCGAATCACTGATCTACAATCAAGCGTTCCGGTCACTTACAAAGGGATCCTTCCCGATCTTTTTCGTGAAGGACAAGGTGTGGTCACGATCGGCAGCTTTCAAAATGACGGCACCTTTCTGGCGCGCGAGGTTTTGGCTAAGCACGACGAGACCTACATGCCGCGCGAAGTGGCGGATGCGCTGAAAGCCTCCGGCAAGTGGCGGCCCGAGAGCGGCGAGACGCCGAGTCATGGCGGCAATGGCGGTTATGGCGGTGACTGACGTGAAGAGTGGAAAGGGCATTTAAGGCAATGATCGCCGAGCTAGGCCATTTTGCCCTAATCCTGGCGCTAATTGTCGCTCTTGTTCAGGGGATTCTTCCCATGATCGGTGCGGCACGAGGCTATCCCGGCTGGATGGCCATGGCCAAACCGGCGGCTCTCTTCCAACTGCTTTTTGTCACGCTGTCCTTTGCCGCTCTGACCCACGCCTACGTGGTCTCCGATTTCACCCTACTCAACGTGGTTCAGAACTCCCATTCGGCCAAACCCATGCTCTACAAAATCAGCGGTGTTTGGGGCAATCACGAAGGGTCCATGTTACTCTGGATCCTGATCCTGGCGCTGTTCGGCAGCGCGGTGGCTCTTTTTGGCAACAATCTGCCGGCCACCCTCAAAGCGCGGGTCCTCGGGATTCAGGCCTGGATCGCGATCGGCTTTCTCGCTTTCTCCCTTTTCACCTCCAATCCTTTCGAGCGGATTTTTCCGGCGCCGATCAACGGTCAAGATCTCAATCCCCTGCTACAGGACCCGGGCCTCGCCTTTCACCCGCCCATGCTGTACCTGGGCTATGTGGGCTTTTCGATGGCCTTTTCCTTTGCCATCGCGGCTCTGATCGAGGGGCGGGTCGATGCCGCTTGGGCCCGCTGGGTCCGGCCTTGGACCTTGTTGGCCTGGTGTTTCCTCACGGGCGGTATCGCCTTGGGCAGCTGGTGGGCCTATTACGAGCTGGGCTGGGGCGGCTGGTGGTTTTGGGATCCGGTGGAAAATGTATCCTTCATGCCCTGGCTGCTGGGCACGGCCCTTTTGCATTCCGCCATCGTGGTGGAGAAGCGCAATTCCTTAAAGGTCTGGACCATTCTCTTAGCGATCTTGACCTTCTCCCTTTCCTTAATCGGTACCTTTATCGTGCGCTCGGGCCTATTGACCTCAGTTCATGCTTTTGCAACGGATCCCGAGCGTGGGCTGTTCATCCTATTGCTTTTGTGCCTGACCATTGGCGGTTCCCTAATCCTGTTCGCTTGGCGGGCGCCCGCCCTCAAGGCTGGTGGCCTTTTTTCGCCGATCAGTCGGGAAAGCGGCCTGATCATGAACAACCTCCTGCTGGCAACCGCTTGCGGCACTGTATTTTTAGGTACCCTCTATCCCCTCTTCGCCGAAGCGATCAGCGGGGAAAAGCTATCGGTGGGTCCACCCTTCTTTAACGCTACCTTCGGCCCCATCATGGCGCCCTTAATCTTTTTGACCGCCATCGGACCTTTCTTGTCGTGGAAACGGGCAGATCTCAAAGGCGTGCTCCAGCGCCTGTGGCTAGCGGGTGGACTAGCGATCGGCGCCGCTCTCTTGACCCACTATCTCATTGTGGGCGGACCGGTCTTGGCCGCTTTAGGCATGGGTTTGGCGGCGTGGCTATTTGTTGCGACACTGACCGAGTGGTGCGGGCGTATCCGCCTCGGACGGGCGCCTTTAAGTGAGAGCTGGCAACGCCTCAAAGGCCTTCCCCGTTCGGCCCACGGCATGACCATCGCCCATTCAGGCCTGGCCATTGTGCTTGCCGGGGTCGTCGGTGCCTCGGCCTGGAAGCAGGAAGCTGTCGAGAATCTGAAACCTGGCGAGAGCATCGAGCTGGCTGGCTATAGTTATCTGTTCGAGGGCGCGCGACCGGTTACGGGGCCAAACTACGATGCCGAGCGCGGCTTTTTTAAGGTGAGTAAGGATGGTGAAGCGATTACGGACCTTAGCCCCGAACGGCGCATTTACCGCGTCCAAGGGATGGACACCACCGAGGCCGCTATCCATACGACCGGGCTGGCCGACCTTTATGCGGTCATCGGCCAGTCCGATGGTCAAGGCGGTTGGACGGTTCGCATTTTTTACGAACCCCTGGTTCCCTGGCTCTGGTTGGGATCTTTGGTCATGATCTTGGGTGGGGTCGTGTCGCTTACCGATCGACGATTGCGGGTGGGAGCGCCCGTCAGGCGGCGGCCCGCTCGCTTGTCCCATGGCCCAGGTCCGGGCAAGGGAACCAAGGGAACATTACCGGCCAAAGGGTCCGCCGGGGGCGGCCATCGGGTAGGAGCCTAATGTCCGCTATGCGCAAGCGCCTTTATTTCATGCTGCCCGCCCTGGCCTTTGCCATTGTGGCCATTGCTTTTGTATGGGCGCTCAATCCCGAACGGGACCCGAGCTACGTGCCCTCGGCCATGGTCTCTAAAGCCTCCCCCAATTTCGACCTGCCACCCCTCGAGCCGATCGGGCTACCCGGCCTTTCCACGGCCGATTTGAGCCAAGGAGAGGTGGTTCTTGTCAATTTTTTTGCCTCCTGGTGCTTACCCTGCCAGGCCGAACACCCGCACCTTACCGCCTTGGCCGCTCAGATGGATATTCCCCTCTATGGCATTAATCACAAGGACAAAACCGAGCACGCGACAGCCTGGTTGCAGCGTTTGGGCAATCCGTACGATAAAATTGGCGTGGATGGGGGCCGTGCCCTGGTGGATTGGGGGGTTTACGGCCTGCCCGAGACCTTTGTCGTCGACGGCGATGGGCAAATTCGCTTCCACTTCCGAGGTCCTTTGGATCCCAAAACCGTTGCGGAGAAATTTGTCCCACTGATCGAAAGTTTGCGGCAATGAGGCGCTTGGGTTTCTTTTTGCTCTTTCTCGCATTGGCTCCCGCAGCCTGGGCCGTGATGCCCGATGAAAGGCTGGATGACCCGGTGCTAGAGGCCCGCGCCCGCGCCTTGTCCGCGGACATCCGTTGTTTGGTCTGCCAGAACGAATCCATCGATTCGTCCAACGCCGATTTGGCGCGGGAGCTGCGCATTTTGGTCCGCGAAAGACTGTCCCAGGGGGATAGCGATCAAGAAGTGCTGGATTTTCTAGTCGACAAATATGGCGACTTTGTCCTCTTTGATCCTCCTTTCAAAGCCAGCACCTATGCCCTGTGGATCGGTCCGGTCATCCTCATGCTCTTCGGAGTCGGGGCGGCCATTTTCTATATTCGCCGTCAAGCCAGGGCCTTTCCCGCGACGGACGGAGGGACCGCTTTTACCCAAGAGGAAGACTTGAGGGTGCAGGAGATCCTCAACGATCTGGGTCCCGCAAATTTGGAATCTTCGGTGACGGAGGGCGACAGGTCCGGAAAACCGGGGCCCCGCCCATGATTTTCTGGATTGCCGTTACGGCAATGGTCATCCCCGTCGTGTGGCTATTGATCCGCTCGTTGGGGCAGCATCAAGAGGATGAGGAGGAACGGGCCCCATCCACTCCAGATCAACAGGACCTGGCCGTATACCGGGATCAATTGGACGAAGTGGAGCGGGACCTAGGCCGGGGCCTGATAGACGCGGACCAAGCCGCTGCTGCCAGCCGGGAAATTAAGCGGCGCATCCTAGAAGCCGATGCGCGAGAACAGTCCTCGCTCGGTCAACAGAGCGGTACTAGTAATCGCCTTACCGCCATGGGGCTGGCGATCTGCTCACCATTGGCGGCCCTGGGCCTTTATCTCTGGCTTGGGACACCGGGCCTGCCGGGTCTGCCTTACGCGGACCGCCAAGATGGCCTTCCCGTCGACTCCGCCAGTCAACTGGCCATGATCTCTCAGATCGAAACGCAGCTTGAGACCAATCCGGAAAACCAAGAAGCATGGCTGACGCTTGGGCACCTTTATCGCCTCACCCAGAACCTTGAAGGGGCCGCGGGCGCTTATCGGCGAGCCTTGATAATCGCGCCCGACTGGGTTCAGGCTCGGACCTCTTTGGCAGAAACGCTGATCGCTCAAGGCGGCGGATCGGTTACCCAAGAGGCGCGCCGGCTCTTTGCCCAGGTGTTGGAATCCGACCCCAACAACCCCAGCGCCCTCTATTACGCTGGCTTGGCCATGGCGCAGGACGGCTATCTGCGGGAGGCGATTTCGGCCTGGCTAACGCTCCTGCGCGCCTCGCCCGAGGGCTCGCCTTGGATCCCGGCCGTCGCCCAACAAGTGCAAGATGCCGCCGTCGCCCTAAACCTTGATCCCACCACCTTGCAACCCCGAGACGATGGCACAGCAACCGGGCAGTCCGCCCCCGATCCCTTCGATGGCACTTCACCTGGATTATCCTCCGGTACCGCGCCTTCCATGGCGCCGTCCTTGGCACCTTCTCGGGGGCCGAGCGCCGAGGATATGGCCACCGCCGCCGAAATGTCGACCGAAGAACGAGCCGCTTTTATCCAATCCATGGTCGACCAATTGGCCAGCCGGCTCGAGGAAGACCCGGAAAATCTGCAGGGTTGGCTCAGGTTAGCCAACGCCTATCGGGTGCTCGGGCAACCTGAAAAAATGGGCGCCGCCCTTGCATCGGCGGAAAAATTAGTCGCCGACCTGCCCAAGGGCCATCCAGACCGACAACTGGTTGAATCTGCGAAAAACTCTCTATCAGAGAAATAGAATGCCGGTCAATTTAGGACCCCTTACCATCACCGAACCAACTCTGGCCCAGATGTATCAGATTTTGCTGGGCTTTTTGCTGAAAGGCGATTAACGTTCCGTTCATAATAGCAAAAAAATCAGAGTTCGCAGGGAAGGAACGGAAGCCATGGCGCAGGCTGAAGCTGCTAAGCCCGACGCGCAGGCAGCATTGGTGGTTGAAGATATCCACAAGTCTTTCGGCGCGGTGGAAGTCTTGAAGGGTATCTCCCTGTCCGCCAAGGAACATGACGTCATTTCCATCCTAGGGTCCAGCGGATCGGGCAAGAGCACCTTTCTGCGCTGTATCAATCTGCTTGAAACACCCAATGCCGGTAAAGTCTACGTCCACGGCGAGCTGATCCGTATGCGCGACAAAGGGTCCGCCGGGCTAGCGGCTGAAGACGCCGCGCAGGTCCAACGGATCCGCTCCAAGTTGGCGATGGTGTTTCAGCAGTTTAATCTCTGGTCGCACATGACCGTGCTTGAGAACGTCATTGAAGCACCGGTCCATGTCTTAAAAGTGCCAAAGGCCGAAGCCATCGAGCGCGGCCAGGCCGTTTTGCAGCGTGTGGGCATGTTCGAGCGCAAAGATTACTACCCGGCTCACCTTTCCGGCGGCCAGCAGCAGCGCGCTGCCATCGCCCGGGCTCTGGCCATGGAACCGGACGTGATGCTTTTTGACGAGCCCACCTCGGCGTTGGATCCCGAGTTGGTGGGCGAGGTATTGCGGGTCATGCGGGGGCTGGCCGAAGAGGGACGCACCATGTTGGTGGTGACCCACGAAATGGGATTTGCCCGCGAAGTTTCCAATCACGTTATGTTCCTGCACCAAGGTCTAGTGGAGGAAAACGGCAGCCCCAAAGAGGTCTTTGACGCACCTAAGAGTGAGCGATTTAAACAGTTTTTGGCAGGGACCCTAAAATGAGGTTTTGACCCTGCGACCGCCAGATTGGGGAGCGAGGCAAAGAGTTCCAACACCTTTGTATAGAATGAGAAACCATAAGGGAGAGTAAGAGTGAAAAAGCTATCAGCAGCCATTGCCGGCGTCGGTCTTTTGGCCGCCGCTGTGTTGTCCCAACCGGTGCTAGCCGACGAGACCCTGCGCATCGGCGTGGAAGGCGCCTATCCTCCGTTTTCCTGGAAAGAAGCGGACGGAAGCTTAAAGGGATTCGACATCGAGATCGCCGAGGCGCTCTGCGACAAGATGGGCCGCGAATGCGAGTTGATCGAACAGGATTGGGACGGCATCATTCCGGCGCTGTTGGCCAAGAAGTACGATGCCATCATCGCCTCCATGTCGATCACCGAAGAACGCAAGAAACGGGTCGACTTTTCAAACAAGTATTACAACACCCCGGCCAAGTTCGTTTCTCACAAGGACGCGGACTTTGAAGGGACACCCGAAGGCCTCGCGGGTAAAGTTGTCGGCGTGCAAAGGGGAACCATTCACCAGTGCTATATGGAAAAGGTCTTCCCGGATACCGAGCTGCAGCTCTACGGCACCCAAGAGGAGGTTTTCCTGGATCTGGCCGCTGGCCGGATCGACGCTCAGATCTCTGATTCCATCCAGGCGCTTGAAGGCTTCTTGGAAACCGACGCGGGCGGGGATTATATTTTCCTCGGCGGTGATCAGTACGATCTGGGATGCCATGGTGAAGGGGCCGGCATCGCTGTGCGCAAGGGCGATGAAGATCTGGTCAATTCCCTGAACGTTGCCATTGACGAAATTCGCCAAGACGGCACCTACCAGGCCATTAACGAAAAGTACTTTGACTTCGACATCTACGGCGCCGAACCCGGAACCTAAGAGTCTATAAGGAGGGGAGGGGCTGTCGCACAGCTCTTCCCCTTATCGCCAAAGTAATTCCGCCGAGTTAATTCGGCCGAGAAAACCGGGATAAGCAATGGAAACAGTCATCGCCTACATGCCGTCGATTTTGAGTGGCACGTGGGTGACCGTGATGGTTTCTCTCTGCTCGGTTCTGCTCGCAGTTCTTTTGGGCCTACTCGGTGCCTGGGCCAAGCTGTCCGGTTCCAAGGTAGCCGGTGGCGTTGCTGCAGCCTACACCACTTTAATCCGCGGTGTTCCTGATCTGGTTTTGATGTTGCTGCTGTTTTACGGCGGCCAACAAGCCTTGAACGATTTGGGTGAAGCAACCGGCTGGTGGGGGTATGTTGAAATCAGCCAATTCACGGCCGGGGTCTTTACCATCGGTTTTGTGTTTGGCGCCTATATGACCGAGACTTTCCGTGGCGCCTATTTAGCGATTCCCCGTGGACAGGTAGAAGCCGCTGTGGCCTGCGGCATGGCGCCTAAACTGGTTTTCAGCCGCGTCGTATGGCCGCAATTGGTGCGTTTTGCCCTGCCTTCTTTCGGCAATAACTGGTTGGTGCTTCTCAAAGCCACCGCCTTGGTTTCCGTTTTGGGCCTCCACGAGCTGGTATGGGAAGCTTTCACCGCTGGGCGATCCACGCGTCAGCTTTTTACCTTCTTTTTTGTAACCTTATTGATCTATTTGGTACTCACAGCAATTTCAGACTTGGGCCTGCGCTGGTTGGATCGGAAATATAGCGCCGGTGTGAGGCGGGCCTAGACCATGGCTGAACAAGAACCAAGCCCCGGTCTGCTGCACGCGATCCAGCAATTCAGCGAAGAAGCTTCGCCGATCGATTTTGTGCTCATTCTCGAACATTGGCCGCTTTTTCTCGAGGGAATTTGGCACACAATGGTCTTGGTGGCATTGGCCCTCGTTGTGGGCGGAATAATATCGATTCCTTTGGCTGTAATCCGAGCCAACCGCACGCCCATTCTTAATCCTATCGTTTTTGGCTATGTCTATGTTTTTCGCGGCACTCCGCTGTTGGTCCAACTTTATTTGATCTACTACGGGGCAAGTCAGTTTGAGATTATCCGCGATTCCTTCATGTGGCCTATCTTGCGGGACGCCTGGTGGTGCACCATCATCGCTTTCGTGCTGAACACCGCCGCCTATACCACCGAGATTTTCCGCGGTGCGATCGAAGCTGTACCCCACGGTGAGGTGGAAGCGGCAAAGTCATGTGGCATGAGCCCCAATACCATCAACCGGCGGGTGGTCTTGCCAAACGCCCTGCGGCGGGCCTTGCCGGCCTATTCCAACGAAGTGATTTTCATGCTGCATGGCTCGGTGGTTGCCAGCACGGTGACCATCGTGGATATTCTGGGCGCTGGTCGGATCTTGAACAGTAAATACTATTTGGCTTATGAAGGCTTCATCGCCGCGGCCATCCTTTATATGATTCTGGTCTATTTCATCACGCGCGGCTTCAAGGTTTGGGAGAAGCACTGGCATGCGCATCTGCGCCCCCGCGAGGTCTGATAATCTTCTGGCCCAAGGCCATTCATTACCCGATGCCCTTTTTTCATCAAGGATAGAGCCTTGACCCTTAAGCTTTTTACGATGGGCGACCGGGTCCCAGACTTTTCCCTGCCCAATCAAGAGGGACGCTTGGGCAGCTTTTATGACCGCTTTCAGGGGGACCCCGTCGTCTTGTGTTTTTGTCCGGATCGGGCGGCAAGCGAAAAAGCCGGGTTCTTCGCCGAAATCTTCACCGCATTGCACGACTTGGTTCAGGCAGGCGCAACCCCGGTCTTGATCACGCGCCTTGATCACGGCGAGAATGCCCGCATCGCACAGGCCCACGGCTACAGGGGCACTCTTTTTTCAGACCCCGCCGGCGCCATTACGGAAGGCTTCGGCGTTGTAAGCAAGACCGACCCGATCGGCAGTCCCCATAGCCTGCTGTTGGACGCCAACCAACGGGTTCTGGGGAGCACAGACGTAAATGGCCTGCAAAGCCCCCTTTCATCGCAGGTGCCTGACTGGCTCGCTCGTTTGGGTCGCCTTGCCGGCGCGCCAAGTCCAACCATCACCGCGCAAGCGCCCGTTCTGTTAATCCCACGCGTGCTGGAGCCGAGTTTTTGCGAAGAGGTCATTGAGGCCTGGCGGCAAGATCACGGCGAAGGGGAGGTTCGACGCCGAGCCGCCACGGGTGGGGCCACCCGCGCCGTGGACTTCACCATGAAAAAGCGCCTCGACCACCGCCCCAATGAATCTTTGAACCACCGTTTGGCACAAAAGGTGATCGGCCGGATTTCGCCCGAAGTTTTTAGGGCCTTTCAGTTCGGCACCAACATCATCGAGCACTTTTGTATCGGCGCTTATGACGCCCAGCGGGGGGATTACTTCCGCCCTCACCGGGATAACACCACACCCCAAACCGCCCCGAGACGCTTTGCCGTGACCCTGAACCTTAACGGCAATTACGACGGCGGGGCCCTACGGTTTCCCGAGTTTGGCCGGCACCTCTACACCGCGCCGGCGGGCGGCGCGATTGTTTTTTCCTGCTCTTTGATGCACGAGGCAACGCCCGTCACACGGGGACGCCGCTTCGTTGCCTTGACCTTTCTCGTCGACCAGGCGGCCGCTCAACAGCGAATGGCCCCGCCCCGGCGTTAGACTTTACGGCCTTGAAACCTTGCGGCCCTTAAACCTTGTGGCATTGATTTTGGGCGGCACCAATGCTCCGCGCCGATAAACATCCGCGGTCGGTTCAATCAGGAAGCGGTATGGGGATTTAGACGGACGCGGCCACCGGTTGCGGGGCATCACCACCCACTGAAATACGCTCGCGACGGCGCCAATGCCCTTTCCGGCTGACGTTGCGCTGTGTGCGCACACGCATGCGGATCTCAAGCCACTCGGCGAAGTCACGGTAGCGAGCGCGCTTTTGCCAAGGCAATTCCTCACAATTTGCCGCCTCACGCAACAAGTAGGCCAGCAAAGCCGTATCTTCTTCGGCAAAATTTTCCAAACGGGCCAGTGTCATTAAACTCCTCCTGCCTATCTTAGGGGCGGCTGACAAGAGACAATGACCAACTTGGGCGGACTTATGCTGTCCGGTTATCCAACTTGGGCAAAAGACACTGCCCGTCTCAATCAAACCGCGGATTGCCTTGCAATTAACCAACCGACCGAAGCAGAAATGGTTCCCGACAAAAATCAAGCGATGTAATTTGTAATAGTGGTTAATTCTAAATTAGGTTGTTCGAAAATTAACTCGCAACAAAGGCCCAACTTGCCCCTGTTCGAAGGAACCGCAATCCCGTAAATTCCAGCGCCGATTACCTCAACTGTTACTACTTCATCATTGGGAGACTTTGGGACCATGACCCAGGAAAACCCGCGCGACCGCCTGCGCGACATCATTCGTGAAAAATCCTTCAAGTACGGCGATTTCACCTTGGCCTCCGGAAAAAAAAGCGATGTCTTTTTTAATATGAAGCTGACGATGCTCGATCCCGAGGGCTCCCAGCTGCTGGCCGATGCCATACTCGAGATCATGACGCGAGATCAGATTCGCGTGGTGGGCGGGATCGCAGTGGGCGGGGTGCCTTTGGTTGCGGCGGTCTGTGTCAAAAGTTACCCCACCTATCCGGTCAAAGCCTTTTACGTGCGCGATAAGGTCAAGGACCACGGCATCATGGAGCAGGTCGATGGATTTTTAGATGACGGGGATGAGGTAATCCTGTTGGACGACGTGATCACAACCGGCGGCTCGGTGATGAAGGCCGTTAAAGCCGCGCGTGGGCGAAACTGCAGAATCCGAAAAATCGTTACGGTGGTGGATCGTTGCGAAGGCGGCCGGGAGAATTTGGCGGCCGAAGGGCTGGACCTGGAAGCTCTTTATGACAGATCGGACTTCGTGCCCGCGGCGGCCAAGTGATCCGGGGCTAATTGTCTTCGGCGAGGCTAAAAACCGACTTGTGATTTGGAATGCCGGAACACCGAACCAAGTTCCGCTCCGTCAAATGGATCAAATGAGCCAGAACCGTTTGACGCGCCGCGGGAACCAGGGCCTCGGAAAGACCCTCATAGGCCTGGGAAACAATGGCTCCGGTTCCGGCGGAACCCTTAGCCAAGATACCCAAAATCTGCCGGTTGCGTGCTTCGCGGTGGGCCAATAGGGCCGCCACAAAGGCCTTGGGATCCTCAATGGCCGGGCCATGGGTAGGCCGATAAACTTGCTCGGGCCGATCCATCAAAGTCCGTAAAGAAGTCATGTAATCCGACATATTGCCATCCGGCGGCACGATCACGGTAGTCGACCACCCCATGACATGATCGCCACTGAAAAGTGTCTGTTCTTCCTCTAAGGCAAAGCAAAGATGGTTCGACATGTGACCGGGCGTATGAATGGCCTCCAAGGTCCAACCCGGGCCCTCGAAAATATCGCCGGATCGAACGGTATGATCGGCCTTAAAATCTAAATCCACACCCGCTTCCACATCGCCGGTGAGCCATCCTTCTTCCTGGGAACAGAAGGCAAAGACCGGCGCCCCCGTCGCCTGATGGAGAGGTGCCGCGGCCGGTGAATGATCCCGGTGTGTGTGGGTAATAAGGATATGGGACAGCCGTTCACCCGCTATGGCCGAGAGCAGGGCTTTCACATGGTCCTCAATCAAGGGGCCGGGGTCGATGATGGCCACGGTCCCCCGCCCGACAATGTAGGTTCCGGTACCATGGAAGGTGAAAGGCCCCGGATTTTGGGCCATGACCCGGCGAATTAGAGGCGACAACACCTGGGGCAGGCCATAGGAAAATTCCATCTTCCGCACAAAGGAAATCGGTTCGGACACGGGAGCTCATGCATCAAGTTAGAACGCCAGGATAATCATGATGAGGCAGGTTAAGCTGTCTGCCAAGTACAGCTTTCCGGCGCAATAGCGCCTATTTTGCTCCATGATTTAGACTCAAACAAAAATCCCCTAAAACTATAATAAAAATTATATAAAGATTTTAAAAAATGGCTTTTTTATTTAGTTTTTCATCAATAAATAAATGTGGTATACGAATTACTAACAATATTTTTTCCAATAGAGGCAGAATTGGCTAGATTTTATTTGATGATAATTTCAATGATTGTACTCTTATGCCTAGCCTTTTTTCAGGAAGCTTCGGCGCAAGAGGATGATCCCTACATCACCTGCATCACGACAATGGCCAGTCAGGATTACTGTCTTGGGCAGTTAGGGCGCGAAAGCTGGTATCCGGCGAGCGAGGCCGATTGCCGGGATATAGAGACTTCACTCCGGCTTTTTCACGATCGCGGATGGTACCTGTCTTGGAAGTCCCTGTTTTTCAACGAAAGGTGCGCCCGACTCGGCTGGCCTCATTTCAGCACCAGCGAGTGAGGGTCCTCCCAATGGAGTAAGACCACCCCTCTAAAGGTTAACAAAAATTGAAATTTTACGGGAAAAGGGTTATGATGCGCCCGCAAAAATAAGCTGAAGGCGTTTGGAATACGCCTCGAAATCTTCCGACGCGAAGAAAATGTGGGGAGAAGGCAATGTATCGATCGGTACAACAGAGTGAACAACAAGGCAGCGGCGCTCGAAAAATTGTCCATTGGCTGGAAGGCATTGCGATCGGCGTTGTGGTTGTTATCGGTTTTATTTACGTGTTTGGTCTTTTGCTCTTTTAGGCTGATCTTATCAAACCCGTCTAAATCTCGAGCAACGCTTGGATCTGAAATTAATCGGTTTTCGGATTGCGGGGCCGATCCTTTCGGCCGAATGAAATCTTCGCAAGAATGCGTGAAAAACCTTGCCCGGACGAAGTGGGAATCACACCTGCTGATCCAACGATCACGTCCCCAATTAGGGTGAGGGCCCCATGACCTCCAGCCGCACCGACCATTCATCGGCCGCAAAAACCAATTACGTGGCCCAAATCTCCGAAACCTTCCTCAAAGAGGCGGAGCGGATCGCGAGCCGTTACCGAATTGCCCTGCCTACTGGACGCAGTTTAGTGGATTTTGTCCCGGTTCTTTCGAATCTCAGCGATCGTGCGTCCGCCGATGAGATCGAAAAACTGCGCATCGCCGCGCTGATGACCGCCGATGACGGACTGGATTACCTAAAGGCAGATTATATCACTTCTTCGCTGCGGGCTTTCCGCGATCACGCATCCCGACCGCCGTCCTCGCAAAATCTCAGACCCACCGGCGCCTATTCTCGCGGTGCAAGAAAGGCCGCTTGAATTGCTAGGGATCAATTGCCACATCTTTGTGATGATTGGCCCCTTTAGCTCAGTTTTGGTTTGAGCGGGGGTTGTCTCGGACCTAAAATTCAACCTTCAAAACCTTTCGACGCCCGCAAATCGGGCAACCTTAAAGTCGCCGCACAAATGGCTTTCCAGCGCCCCCGTGGCGTGCCGCCGAGCGGCGTTTCGATTTTTCACGGCACCTATTGTGAGGGAGGCTAAGCATGCCATTGAGAATTAACGACGAAGCACCGAACTTTACGGCGGAAACGACCGAGGGCACCATCTCGTTTCATGACTGGATCGGCGACGGGTGGGCCATCTTATTTTCCCATCCCAAGGACTTCACACCCGTTTGCACCACCGAGCTTGGCTATATGGCCGGCCTTAAGCCCGAATTCGAAAAACGCAATTGCAAAATCATCGGCGTTTCCGTCGACCCGGTCAGTGACCACGTAGAATGGTCCAAGGACATTGAGGAGACGCAGGGTCACGCGGGTGCCCGATGGAGGGGCCGTGCGCCGACGGCGGGGCCTGCGTGGACGGCATGTGCGTCGTCGGCTGCATCGACCCCTGCGATGCCTGCCAATCGGCGAGCCCGCCGGCGGGCCTCGACTGCGCGACCTATGAGGACGCCTACTGCTGCACCGGCCCGTATACGAGCTCGTGCAATGGGGGCAGCCCGACCTGTTGGGGCGGCGACGACTGTCTCGCCGTTCCCGGTGGACCCGCGGTCTGTGTCCCCGGGGAGAGCCTCTGCGGACGAACCTGCTTGAGCGACGGGGACTGCGACGGCGGCAGCTGCAACAGCGCCGGCTACTGCGTGCCCCCCCTCGTCAGCTGCGCGAGCACTACCTGCGCGGGCGCCGGAGAGACCTGCCACGACAGCGCGACACTGGGCGAGGTCTGCGTGCCCCGATCGAGCTGCTGTGGCCCCTACGACTCCGATTGGATCACGGCGGCCACGGTGGCCGGTGGCGGGGCTTCTCCGTTCACGGCCTTCTTCAAGCAGGCCTGTCCCAATGCCTACAGCTATCAGTTCGACGATCCGTCCAGCGACTTCACGTGCGCGAATCCCGACATGGGGAAGAACGCGTACCAGGTCACTTTCTGTCCGGTCCCCGAGCCGTCGGGATGGCTCCTGACGGCTTCGGCCCTCCTGGTCCTGGACCG
>JBCCHN010000031.1:0-46127 GCA_039028695.1 Pseudomonadota bacterium | reverse complement strand
TTATCCGAGAGAACTTTCGGGCGGGCAGCAGCAGCGTGTGGGAATTGCCCGCTCTTTGGCTGTCGAACCGGACCTTTGGTTCCTTGATGAACCCTTTTCCGCACTGGATCCCCTCATTCGCCGAGAGATGCAGGATGAATTCCTGCGGCTGCAAAGTGTGTTGCGGAAAACCATCGTATTCATCACCCATGATTTTGATGAAGCGGTGCGTCTGGCGGATCGCATTGCAATCATGAAAGACGGTGAGATCGTCCAAATCGGTACAGCTGAAAATCTAGTCATGGCACCGGCAACTGATTATGTCCGCGAGTTTACCAAAGATATCCCCAGGTCCAAGGTCTTGAGTGCCCGCGCTTTGATGGATCCGCTCTCGGATCAATCCGAAAATGCCGGGTCGGATCTGCCTAAGGTTTTGGCCGATAGCAAAATCGATGACTTGGCAGACTTCCTATTACAGGAAAACAGCGACGCAATCGTTATCGACGGACAAAAAAGGCCAATCGGCCGACTACACCGCCAATCGGTGTTGGAAGCCCTGATAAAACAGAATAGCTAGTACCAATTGCCCCTATGAGTCGACAGCTCTTGGCTATCAACTGCCTAATTTGTGCGGCATGTAAAAAGTCCGCTCACCCCCAATTACCAGACATTGTCGGGCCCGATGTCAGCTTATTTTGCCATTTCGTCGACTTTTGCCCCTATACCGGAAGAGCAACTACCGTCCCGCTGAGGCGAACTTTTGACCCTCTGCGGACCAACGGAACTTTCAGTCATACTGTGCAGTTTTGAGAATCTAGATTACGAGAACGAATGATGTTAAGCCTGAAGTTAACGGCCTGTAGGTAACTCGACAGGTTGATCCAGCAAAGAGCGCAGGGCCACGGTTAGATCCTGTCGGCTAAATGGCTTTTTGAGCCAGATCGCGTCGCTCTCCAGTAAACCTTGTTGCGTCACGACTTCGGCAGGATATCCTGACATAAAAAGGGTTTTTATATGGGGAAAGCGTGAAGAAACTTCTCGAGCAAAATCGGGACCACTTAGCCCTTCCGGCAAGATGACATCGGATATGATGATGTCCACAGCCTCTCCATCAGCCAGTAACTGCCGTGCAGTCATAGCATCAGCGGCGGTTACAACATAGAGACCCAGATCGATAGCCATTTTTGACACGACCGTACGGACATCCGAGTTGTCTTCTATGATGAGCACCTTCTTATCATTGTAGGTATGGCAATTATTGATTTCGCTTTTTGACGATGCTGGCGGCGGAGCCAACGCACGCGGCAGATATAGCGCGACGGTCGTTCCCTGACCTGGCTCGCTCTCTATTGCAACGTGACCACCTGACTGCTTTGCAAAGCCATAGACCATTGATAGCCCAAGGCCGCTCCCCTGACCGACTTCTTTGGTTGTAAAAAATGGATTGAAAACCTTTTCCTTAATAGCTTGTGGTATGCCGCGGCCATCATCTGCCACAAAAATACCCACAAAATCTCCCACAAGGTCTAACTCGGCCACTGATGAAGCAGATCCATTAAATTTGAGTTCCTTGCATGTTATCGTCAGATGCCCACCCCCTGGCATTGCATCTCTCGCATTGATCGCAAGGTTAAGAATAGAGGCTTCGAGTTGGGCATAATCGGCAAGTACTGGCCACAGGTCCGGTGAAATGTCGGTTTGTACGGAAATGTTCTCTCCTAACGTACGGAACAACATTTCCGCCATGCCATCGACCAGTTGAGCAATGTTGTTTGACCGAGGGTCAAGTGGTTGTTGTCGAGCAAATGCCAGAAGACTGTCCGTCAGTGCGGCCCCACTCTCGGCAGCTCTCATGATGGCCTGCAGCGCCGATTTATCAGGGCCAGCCCTAGCCATCAATAATTCTGTGTTGCCTTGAATTACCGCAAGAAGATTGTTGAAATCGTGCGCCACGCCCCCGGTCAGCTGCCCAACGGCCTCCATCTTTTGGGCTTGAAACAGTGCCAGATCGCGCTGCCTTGTCTCCGTGACATCCTGTGTCACCCCAAAAATTTTTGTTGGATTGCCCTCATTGTCAAACTCTGGTCTGGCTTCTCCAGAAATCACCCTAGTTTCGCCATCAGGCGTGAAGATTCTATATTCGAATAGGTAGGGGCGTTTTTCCGAAAGAGCAGATTCTCGATTTTCAATGGACTTCTTCAAATCATCGGGGTGAATTGCCGCTTTGAAGTTTTCTATCGTGGGATTGAAGGTGCCCTTGTCCACACCAAAGATCCGATACAGCTGGTCAGACCAAAATTCGAATTGCTGGGTTTTAAGATCAAGGATCCAGTGCCCGATCTGGCCAATGCGCTGGGCTTGCTTAAGTTCGCTTTCGCGTCTTTGCAGTTCTTCTAACAAACGGAACCGTTCGGTTACGTCTTGTAAGGTGCCTCTCATCCGAACAAGTTTTCCGTTTTCATCGGTCTCGGGTTCGCCAATTTCTCGGACGAGACGAATTTCGTTGTTCGGCAGTTTGATCTTATATTCGATATCAAAAGTTGTCAGCGATTGCGCCGCCTGCTGAGTAATCGCGCTGTATCGGGCGCGGTCATCACGATGCACCTATTTGATTTGATCCCCCGACGAACCGAGAACAGCAATGGCTTTGTCGGGGTCTGCTATGCCAATGATTTTTGCGAATTCAGCTGAACACCAGATGAGTTTGTCATCAACTTCGTCCCAAACCCAGTAGCCGAGGCCTGCTATTCTGACCGCAAGTGAGAGGTGTTTCTCGCTCTCCCGAAGTTCGTTTTCAGCCTCTCGAATTTCCGTTAGATTATGCCAGGTGCCAAAATTACCAACAAATTTGCCACTAGCATCAAACTCAGGCTGAGATATCTCGCACAAGAAAAGAATGCTATTGTTCGGACCGATAAATCGGTACTCAACCTCATGTCCACAATTTTCCAGCTCTGCTTCCCGATAGACTTTGGCGACCCGGTTACGATCGTCCGGATGAATACGAGCTAGAACTTCTTCGTCAGATCTGGGCAGCTGTTCGCGGGGCAGACCGAACAAACCTTGTGGATATTCGGGAAAGTATTGAATGCACCTGGTGGATCGCGACCACCTCCAAACGCAAATTTTGGTCCGCTCTAGGGCCTTCAAAAGTTGGGGGCTGGGTTCGTCGCTCAAGATAGGTTCTCACGGGATTCGAAGGCCAACTTAATGGAGAATAGGAAACAAAGTCCCTGTCTCAAGATCGTTATCGGGAGGACAAATATCCTGTCTCGATACTTTGGTCCAGTTTGCCACATGGTTGCACCTAGATAATTAGGTTCATGAAGCCATCATAAGTTGTTGATGTGCACCAGGATGGCCAGTTTTTCAGTAGCCACAGTCATTTTAAAATGCGGCTATGTGTCGCCTTTTGGCTATGACCCGACCACTCCAATTGAGACCGGCTGAGTCAGCTGACCTCCTGACAGCGGACATTGAACAAACGATCCCTGAAAGGGAAGAATTGACCCAAAGTGGGGACGGACACTGGTTCGAATAATTTCAGCGCGTGAGGACGGTTCTCCGACCCCGTGAAGTCGAAGGTGTTGCACTTCGAAGGGCAAATCAAAACCCCGCATACGGAACTTTGATCTCGCTGCGCCCTCAGAAGGTTATAACTACGTCACCGGTCTGTGCGTTTACACTGGCCCCATCGACGACACCAGCTTCGATCATTTTTCCGAATGCTTTTTTGGCAACGTCGGTCGCCGCTTCCATCGCAGCTTGATTTTCGTACTTTGCGATAACCAAGCCCTTGTTTTCACCCATGGAGACGACATCGATAAAGATGGCACCGGCGGCCGCTATGTCTTCGCGCAGGCTTTCCGCAAACTCTTTTGTTTTGCCCATATCCGGTGAGGTAAATTCCGTGACTCGATAAACTGACATGCCCCGCGCCTGTTGATCGTTGTTGTTAGGCTCCTCAAACATGCACCATCGTTAGAAGGTCTGCAATAGACAGCATTAATCCCCTCCAAACGTGTTTGCAGGTTCATGACTAGATTCAACTGTCCAATTGTCTTTCAATGGGAGGCAGCTTTGCCGCCGGATCGGGGAAGTGATTTGTGGAGGTTCCAAAGGAAAATATGACCCAGTGGGATAGAAACATTCTTCATTAATAAGAACAAACTCGATTACAAAGGCCAAAACAGCAAGATTAGCGGCACTGCAAGCACGAGTGCCAGCAGCTGCAGGGGCAAACCAATGCGCCAGTAATCGCCGAAGCGGTACCCGCCAGCGCTCATGACCAGCACGTTATTCTGATGGCCAAAGGGGGTGAGGAAGGCACAAGAGGCGCCGATGGCGACCGCCATTAGGAAAGGATCAATGCTGACCCCGAGTCCGTGAGCCATCGCCACGGCAAAAGGCCCCATCACGACCGCCGTTGCGGCATTGTTGATCAGGTTCGTCAGCACCATGGTGAGCGCCACCAAAAGGCCAAGCAGCATCCAAAGGGGCAGATTGTCGGTCAGGCTCAAAAGACCTTCGGATAACATTATTGTCACACCCGAGCTTTCCAGCGCCGTTCCCAACGGGATGAGGGCCCCCAGCAAAACCACAACAGACCAGTCGATTGCTTCATAGACCTCTCGCGCTTGAATCACCTTGAGGACAACCAACGCCAAAACCGCTACTGCCAGTGCTACCTCGATCGCCAAGATGCCAAACATGACCGATAGTATGGCCAACGCGAAAATCGCACCTGACAGCCAGCGGGGGCCGGCGCGGGGAGGTCTAAGGTTTTGCTGGGCCAACGGCAGGCATCCCAGGGCCATCATCGTATCCTGCAGCCCCTCCTTTTCGCCTTGCACAAGCAACACGTCGCCAGCCATCAGCACAGTATGACCGATGCGACCCTTTATGCGCGCGCCGTGGCGGGCAATGGCCAACAGATTGATACCGTAGAGCCGGTGCAGGCCTACATTGCGAGCGGTGCGCCGTTCCAATCTACCGCGCGGCCGCACAACCACCTCCATCAGAACCACGTCCTCCGAACCCAAGCTATCGGGTGGGATATGGGCGTCAGCGAGAAACTCCAGCTCGGCACTATTGACCAAGGTTAGCAAGGCTGATTGCTCGGCCCTAACTATTAGCAGATCGCCCTCTTCTAAGATCTCGCTCCTGATGTTGCCCAGCAGGTGTTGGTTGTTCCGGATCATCCCGACCACGATGGTCTCGTTGTTTTGCGCGCGCTCCAACAAGCGTACCGGTTTGCCGATGGACTTCGAGCCGCCCGGTACGAGCACCTCGGAGATGTAGCCCACGCCCTTGAGCAGGGCCACTGGCTGTTTGGTTCCGTGCCGCCTTTTGGGGATCAGCCGCCAGCCGACGGTGACGAGGTAAATCAAACCAACCAACGCTACGACGGCGCCGACCGGTGTGAAATCAAATAGATGAAAGGCTTCGCCTGTGGTCTCTCGGCGATAAGCGGCGATAATGATATTGGGCGGCGTACCTATTTCCGTCAGCATGCCGCCAAGAAGGGTGGCGAAGCTGAGAGGCATGAGAACCCTGCTCGGTTCCCGGGCCGTGCGCATGGCGAGCGGCATGAGCACGGCCAAAGCGCCAACATTGTTCATGAAGCCTGAGATCGCGGTACCAATTCCGGTTAGCACCGCGAGATTCGCGAAGCGCGTTTGGGCCACGGTTGCCAATCGACGCGCCAGCCCTTCGATTACGCCGGTGGCGTCCAAGGTCCAGCTGAGCACCAGGACCAAGGCAACCGTGACCACGGCCGGGTGGCTAAATCCAACGAAGGCCTGGTCGATCGGCACCACACCAAGGAGGAGGGCGACCACCAGGGCAAAGAAGGCCACCACATCATGACGCCATCGTCCCCACATGAAGAGCGCTAGAGTCCCCAAGAGTAGCAAGCTGACAAGAACCGCTTGGGACATAGCCTAACCCTCCCTGGGTGATGTCTATTGCCGTCTATGGTCTTGGAGCCACAGTTTAGACCGTTCTGTGGTCGGTGGCCAATTGGATCGAGACTTAACTCTCTTAGGCAATAGCTGCAAAACTACTGAACCTGCGGCGAGCCGAACCGGATTTACTTACTGCCACCGCCACATATTCATGGATCAACGCACGACCGAGTTGACTATCCTCAGGCCTCGACCTTATGCCCCAGTAATTTCAATTGTTCTCCCAGCAGCTGACTTTTTTTAACAGTGCCATGATCCGTCGACCGGTGACCCGGGGCAGAAGTAGGACAGTTAGTCAATCAAACCAACACACTTTGTACTTTGAACTGACCAAACCAGATGGAAATGTCTTTGTTTCAGCGTGTTCAAGTTCAATGTCTGCATTCAAAGCACCAAACAAAGGAATTCCTTCACCTAGAAGGATTGGTACCCGGGTAAGGGTCAAATCTTCAATGAGGCCCGCCGAAAGAAACGACTGAACAATCATCCCGCCGTCCACATAGGCACGTTTCCAGCCTTCCTCATCCAGCTGAGCCATTAAATCATTAGGTGTCTGATCAGAGAGCCGCACGCGATCCCTTATCTTCTCAGGAATGTCGGCATCTGTTAATGATCGGCTCATCACGACGACAGGCTTTGAGTAAAACCACTCGCCGAACGTAAGAACATTCTCATAAGAGGCACGTCCCATGACCAGTCCGTCGACGGAAGCCATGAATTCTGCAAAGCCGTGGTCCTCGTCGCCGTCTCGATACTTGTTGAGCCAGTCGACGCCACCGTCGCGGCGCGCTACAAAACCGTCAAGGCTCAATGCCATAAACACGTGTCCTGATGTCATTGGCGCAGTCTAACACGGGGAAGGTCGATTGTCGTCTATTGACTAAAATCGCTCGTCCCAAAGCAGCTCAGATGTAATCTGCTTTGCCCCAAAGTCCTGACTCAGGTACAAGGTGGCTTTAGGGGAGAATGTGACCAAGGCAGAAGTAAACGTCGGAGTATTTGGCAACTGCAAAACAGGCCGTTTTTTGACCTAGTGCTTATAAGAACTTAGCGTGGTGAGATGGTTGCAGAACTATTGAGTATCGCGGGGCTAACTGTACTGATCATGATCAGTCCAGGCCCTGACTTCGCACTTGTCGCTCGAAACACTGTTGTTGGCGGGCGGAATGCAGGAGCCTGGACAAGTGCCGGAATCGTGACGGGTAATCTTGTGCATCTGTCCTATTGTCTTTTAGGCATTGGCTGGCTGGTTGCCCAAAGCATCGTAGCCTTCACGATTTTGAAATTGGTTGGGGGAGCCTATTTGATTTTCCTCGGGTGGCAGAGTCTAAGGCCAAACTCAAGTTTGATTGGCAATGACGAATCGCCAAAGAGGCTCAATCGACACTGGTATTTTCAGGGTCTATTGAACAACCTACTCAATCCGAAAGGTCCGCTTTTCTATCTCGGAATCCTTGCTGTATTTGTTCATCCAGATTCGACGATCCTCTACCTCGCGCTGCTCATGTGCACAACTATCGGGGTAAGTGCTGGTTTCTGGGTTATGTTTGTTTACGTATTGCAGATTTCAAATGTGCGGAGATGGCTACAAGCCACGGCACGATGGGTTAGCCGGATACTTGGCGCTATTCTAATGGCCTTAGGCATCCGCCTTTGGTTCACCAGGCCTCCAGAGGTGCCCTGACGACTTCGATTTTTTCATGCCGCTCAAATGCAGGCAGTCCGGCGCCCCAAGTCACTTGTTCTGATTGGGAACCAAGCCTTCTGCGCAGCATGCCGAATACCACAAAGCGGCGGCAGGGTTCGCTTTCCATTGCTGAAGCCCGTTTATACCGGCGAGGAAAGAATCTTCGTCCAAAAGGCCTTCCGACATTATCGTGCCTTTAGCGCCCTCGAGAGCAGCGATCAAGTTGTCAGCGGTTGCCTGAAACCTTTCATTCCCCGCGCAACCGCCAAAGAACACGCAACTATTGCGAAGGGAAGTGAGCCCGCCACCTTGCAGCAACGCAACAAGGCGACGGCCAACAAAAGGGTCGTTGCCAAGTCGTTCAAATGAAGCGACGTAGGCCTGCCAAAGGGCATGGAACCCTGACGGTTCGGGCCAAGGTCGAAAATCGCCATGGTCATCATCAATAACAACAACTCTTCCACCAGGACGCACAGAGCGAATCATCTGTTCGATCACCAAGGCTGGACGGGGCACATGCTCTAAAAGAAACCGGGCATGGGCAACATCGAAGCTGCCCCATTCTGATTCATGCAAGGGAAGCTCCTGCGCATCGCCTGGTCGAAACTCCACGAGCTTGGATTCTTTTGAACCATCGGCGCGTTTTTGCGCTTGTATGATTTGAAAACGATCTCGCTCAATCCCGACGACGCATCCTTTGCTGCCCACGGTGCGCGCCATCAGCCGCGTGAACTGCCCTAGTCCGCACCCGAGATCTAGAACATTCTCGCCCGGCTGAAGATTAAGCTCTTTCAAGCAAGAATCATTCAAGATGTCGTTGAGTGAAGACAAACGTCTCTGTTCTTCTGGCGAATTGCCGTGAATGTATTCTGGTGACACCCTTGCATCGTCATTCATGAGGTTCTTGCTCCAGCAATTTTAAGACTCAACAGTCAGGCGACTGCTTGATGACTAGTTCCGGGCGATGTCTTTTACTACCCCGATTGAGTTGCCGCGCGAACCGCACCGATCGCCGATAGCATAGAGGCGAGCGAGTAAATGGCGAGGCCCACCAGCGTGGTGTCAGAGTACGCCACCCGGCCCTCGACCATCTGAAGGGCGAAGATCACGAAGGGCCCCAGCGCGGTTAGCGAACTAATGGTCAAAGTGGAAACCATGGAAATCGCTTTTTGTAGGGCATAGAGGGGCGGGACGGTTAGAAGTAATCCCACCAACACGAAAAACGCAATGTCTGACAGCGGCAATGGCTCGCGCGCATCTACGCCAGCAATCGTGAGTGCGCTCGCCACTAGAACATATAGCGGTAGCCGAAGTCCAAGTACCGCGCCGGGCCCGATGCCCACCTTATTAAGCCGCTGTGAGATCACTAGGACCCACGTAAAAAGCACGCCATCAATGATTGCCAGCCCGACGCCGCCGACCGCAGCAGCCGTTCCGCCTCCACGCACAAATCCAGACTGGCCGGAAATCGTTATGTACCCAAGATACAAGATGCTGATGAACAGTAAGAAGGTACCAGCTCCCTCGGTTCGATTGCGCATGCCTTCGCCTTCCTGGACACCCAGTCGGAAGAGCACGTATGTGGTCACGGGCATGGCGGCGGAAGAGATCGCGTAGGTGATAGCAGGCTCAACCAGCTGCACCGAGAGCAGGTAGGCACCAAGCGCGAAAACAACACAGAGGTTTACAGCGATGACAGGCCTGGGATTGTTCCAGGCATGTCGGAGTACTTGCGGGTCGCGGATCGCTGTGCCGCCAACGAACAACAGGATCATCGAGCCGAATACCAGCGCCCCGTAGTGAAACGAACTCATTTGTTGGAACAGGCCGCCGAAGTAGACGAATTGAGTAGCTTCAAGAAAGACAAAAAGCAGCGTCAGGAGAACGCCGATGATGGCCACATTCATGCCATTTGCCCCCGTGAATAGATATCACCAACTCATAGCAATTCAAGGTGAAGGCGGCGATGGAAGGCACCTGTCGCACAATCGACCCTTTCTTGGTCACATGCGAACCCTCCCCGAGAAATGTGATGGATGGATGAGAGTTTCGATTCAGTAGAATTTTGGTGCTTTGGGAAAAACCTGGGTAGATTGAATATTTTGTTCCTGATCGATTGCATCGCAAAATTAATGGATGCTCTTGTAGGCTTCAGTTCTGCAACCATGTAGGCAATACGAATTTTGCGTCTGCATATGGGTCGGGTGCAATAAGAGCATGCTCCTGATCGGGGTTTCTAATTTGATAAAATAAATGCGGCAATCCGAGGGACGGGTCATGCACTGCGTCGGGGTAGGGAACGGCAGCTTGCCATTTGCGATGATAGCGGATGGTGCCTGCAACACTTCTATATGGGTATCTGAGTAGGCAATCGGCAACGACGCGGTTCTTTTCGATTTCTCCAGGGCCTCCAGTTCCTCCGGCGATTGATGCGGCAATCGCATAGTGGTGTAACGAGGTATAAGGTTGACACCCTACTTCAGGCGTCGAGTCAGGACCGAAAGACCGGAAGTATTTTTCGGCAAACCCCCGACCCATTTCGTCACGGGGCAGGCCAATCATAGTGCCGACAATAACGCCAGCGGCCTTTTCGCCGACTGCCTCTTTGAAAGACCGATGGAGCGCGCCGTACTGCAAGTAGAGAAGACTTGGAATCGGGTTTTCCATAAAACTGAGTTGAAATCGGGCAAGATCACCGGAGTAAAACTGTGTTATCGCTAAAATGGCCGGGTCTAGATTTCTGATGGTATCTAGGTACTCTTTCCAATTTCTGGTTGGTGAACTAACCACAATGGGGCGAGACACAAGGTCCCAGCCGAATTGAGGCGAAGCAGACGCCATGGCGTTCGCAATTACAACGCTATAGGGTTTAGTTCCAGATACAATTGCGATTTTTCTGTTTCTCGGTTCCCACTGGCCGGTGTCACGTAACCAGGATGCAAATTTGATAAATCCCTGTCCATACCAATATTCTGCAGGGTCGCCCATAAAACACCCAAAGTAGCGGTCCGGATTGCTCATCACAGTATCATGGTGTTGTAGGAGCGTATTGTGATGGATGTAGATAACACCGGCATCGGCAATAGGTTCATATTCTGAATTTTGCGAGCCAATATTGTACCCATTGATGATAGCATGGACCCCATTATCTATGAGAATTCTTGCCGCTCGTACAACCTCGGTTGCACTTTGTGTGCCTGTATCTTCGAAAAAAAGCCTAATCTTTTTTCCTAGAATACCGGACCGCTGATTGATTTCTTCGGCTGCAAGTTCAAGGCCATTTCTAAACTCATTCCCGTCAGCCGAAGAAGGGCCGCTGAGTGGCACCATGCTTCCAATAGGTATCGTCGTATCATGCATGAGAAATTCTGCGTAACACTCAGTTCAATTCCGGAACTAATTCTGGCTCGTAAAGGATATTGTGCATTATAACGCGTAAGCCAGGAGGGCTGACGGGCTTAATCAAAACGGGAAATCCCTGTTTCTTTATTCTCTCAATTAGGTCGGGCTGAGTATCGGCCGTTACGACGATCGCAGGACAGGGCTTTTCGAGCAGATCATTGACTTCCAACACCAGGTCTGTGCCTTGGATCGCGCCATGTAGACGATAATCAGTGATAATTAAGTCCGGTTCCGTATCCAACTCACGAATTTGGGGACCAATTTCTTGGGAATGATCGAGGTGAATTACATTAATGCCCCACCTTTCCAGTAAGGCGACCAGGGCATCAAGAAGTATCTCATCGTCCTCTAAGACGATAACCGTCAAACCCGTGAACTCACCGCCAATGCGCTCGCTGATTTCTGGTTCTCCGATGTCGCTGTGCCAAACGTTGCCAATTGGTGCTTTTATAGAAAAAACCGAACCCTTTTTGGGGACACTTTTCAGAGAAATTTCCTGCTTCAGAACATCAGCCAGGCGTTTGGCAATATTCAGACCTAGTCCAAGACTATGCTTGCGGTGTGCTTGCTCGCTAGAAACCCTGAAAAACTCTTGGAAAATCTTTTCTTGGTCATCCAAGGAAATCCCAATTCCCGTATCCCAAACCTCTAAGTACAGACGGTCGCCTCTTTTCCGGCAACCCAGCAACACACCTCCTGTCTCGGTGTATTTTATTGCATTGGCAACGAAATTGCTGACGATCCGTTCCAACAGAGCACGATCGCTGACAACAGCGTGTTTGGAGGGCATGACCCTAAAAGTCAGCCCTTTTTCTTGAGCTTGGTGTTCAAATTGTAAACGCATCCGGTCTAGGATGGTGGAGATTTGGAATGTGGAAATTTTTGGTTCAATCCGGCCCGCGTCGAGCTGTCCAATATTCAAAAGAGCCCCCAGAAGGTCCTCCATGATGGAAACAGATATATCCATGTTGTGGAGCAATTGATCCCGTTCCTGGGTGTCTTTGGTTTCAAGACAATTGTAAATCATGATTTTGAGCGACGCGAGTGGCTGACGTAGATCGTGATTTGCCGCTCGTAAAAATCTGGATTTGGTACGTTCGGCTTCAGTGGACTTGTCGCGTTCTTTTTCCAATGTGCGCTTGTTTCGAACACTCTGTGTAATGTCCTGCAAGCAGTGAACCTTCCCGTCATTTTTTGTTGGCCAGCGCTTGACTTCGCAAATAGTACCATCCACAAAACGATACTGAGAGAGCTTGTTCGATAAGATTGCTTGTTCTTCCTGACAACGCCATTCCCTCCGATTTTCCGGTAAGATCAATCTTGAGGCTTGGGCTATCTTTTCGACAAGCTGTTTGACAGAGAGACCCGCTAGGCTGTCAGGGTCATCTATATCAAAATGTCTAGAGAATTCCAAATTGCATTTGACAAGGCTGTTTTCACTTGACCAAATTGCGATACCAAACCCGAGAGAGTCGATCGCTGAAACAACGTCGTCGTTTGTATTTTGGTCCAGCAATTTATTCAATCTATTGTACCTTGATCAATTTCCACTTTGGAGCTGCGACAGATTTTCGACCGCATAGCGGATTGCTGCTTCCCTCGTGCCGAGTTTAAGTTTCTTCATAGCGTTGCCCAGATGAACGCGGACTGTTTGCCGACTTATTCCTAATTTTTCTGAGATGTCTGCAAGAGCTAAGCCCCGGCCCAGACAACTGAGTACCTCTCGCTCGCGAATTGTGAGATCATTGGACTGAGATTGTGTTGTCGCCGAGCTTGCCCCGGTTTCGGGGCTTGAGGTCATTTTTGTAAGAATGTGTCGAGGAAAATCGACTTCGCCTGAGACTATTCTGGCGAGCGATGTCTTGATCTCTTCAGCACTTGCAGACTTAGGAATATAGCCAATCACGCCGTGGCCAATCGCTCTAAGCACGTAGTCCGGGTCTTCGTGGATTGATACGACGACAAAAGGAATGTTTGGAAACTTCGACCGCAAAAGTTTTAGCCCGTCGAACTCGTTGAAGCCAGGCATGATCAAATCAACCAGTACCAGGCCGACATCGGGGTCCTGCTCCAAAATTTGAAGTGCCTCGTGAAAGCTACCCGCTTCTATGGTTTCTAGTACTCCGTCAAGAGACGTCGCCACCTGCTTAAGGGATTCGCGCACGACCCAGTGGTCGTCGGCTATCAAAACTTTTCGGGCTGATTGTTTGGTTGGCAACGGCAATTCCCCGACTAATTCCACTTTCTATGACGACAGATTCTCCCGCAAACCGGTGGGCGACACTGCCTTTCGTTTGTCTAGCCGACGAAGAAGCGCTTTTCAAGGTTCAACAATCGGCAGCTAAGTTGCGCTCTATTTGGACATAATAAAAAATCTAGATTGACATTTGGTTGATCTAGATATAATAGCTAGATAAATAATAGAGTAAAGAGCTAGAGTAAACATCTAGCTTTTCAAGCTAGAACCGGCTTAGACATCCAGAAAATTGGGATGAGGCCAAAATGGAGGATCAAATGGCAAAAACAAAGAACATCCTAAGGACGCCAATAGACAGAAGAACTGCTGTGAAGACCCTAACAGCCGGAGGGGCCGCGACAGCCGCCTTAGGGCTTTCAGCCCCCAATCTCATCGCTGCTACTAGTGACAAGCTTTTGCTTGGCGTCCCATCCTCGCTTTCGACGCCCTATGGTGTGGCCGATGATACTGATCACCTAAACGGGACGATTCTTGCCCAAGAAGAAATAAATGCTGCCGGCGGGATCAATGGGCGCGAACTAGAGCTGTTTGTCCCCGATGTAGACAAGCTTTCGCCGGAAAGTTGCCGTCAGGCCATTGCCGCATGCATTGATAAAAAGGTCCATGCGATCTCTAATTCGTTCCTTTTCGCACCAATTCCTGCCATGGATGAATCTGCGAAATATAAGTGTCCCTATTTGCAAGGGAATACTCAGCGAAATGCGACGGAAGCCTATAGAGATAATCCAGAGAAGTATAGTCACGTGCTACAGACGGATCCGTCAGAAGTCAATTACGGTTGGACCTATCCATTGTGGTTAAAGGCAATGGAAGAGAATCAGGGTTGGATGCCCAAGAACCGCAAGGTTCATATTGTCTCAGAACAGGTGGGCTACAACCAAACCATTCTAAAGGCGGCTCGAGAATCACTTGCAAAATCCGATTTTGATCTTGCGGAAAACACGGACATCCAATATCCGGTTAATGATTGGGGACCAGTGATTCGCCGGCTAAAAGAAGTTGACGCTGGTGCGATTTTTATAAACCACTGGGTGGCCGCAGAATATGCAGCATTCTGTAAGCAGTTCCAGGCTGACCCTGTTCCTGGTGCATTGCTTTATCTGCAGTATGGTCCTTCTCAGCCAGAGTTCCTCGAGTTAGGTGGACGCGCAACAGAAGGTTTTTGTTGGAGCACTGTGCTGGGCGTTTATGGCGACCAGACAGGCCAGGATTTCAGAAAAAAGTATCTCGCACGTTTTCCGGAATTTGAAGGGAATATGGGGCTGGTCTACACCGGCAATGGCTATGACATTGTGCAATACCTAAAACGGTCTTGGGAAGCGACCGGCGACCCGGAGGACTTTGCTGCCAATGTAAAATGGATCCGTGAAAATCCCTACCGCGGTGTCTGCGGCATGATGGATATGAATAACGAGTATCAGGAAGCTCTTCACTATCCCGATAATGGTTTTGGCAATCAATCCGCAGACTTAGAAGGAGGCATGAGCCAGCTCTACGTTCAAGTCCAAGACCGCGAGCACAAAATCATTTGGCCCAACGAAATTTCCGAATCGAAACTCCGCCCGGCTCCTTGGTGGTGAGGGTAGGCGAGGTATCGATCTAATGCCTGGAAACTCCCAGCCCCCGCTGTTTTCCTGCCGTGAACTCGCCCTAGACTTGGGCGGTCGTGAGATTCTTGCCGACATTGGTTTCGAGTTGAAGCGCGGAGAAGTGCTTGGGATCATCGGTCCCAACGGGGCTGGGAAGACCAGTCTTTTGGAAATCCTTTCCGGAAGATACCGTCCGAAAACCGGGAAAGTTTTTTACAACGAACAAGATATCACCGCTCTCCGTCTTTATCAGCGCGCCCGACTTGGTATCGGTCGAACCTATCAGAGCCCGCTTGTCTGTGAGGAGCTTACGGTAGGAGAAACATTCAAGGCGGCCAGGCAGGCATACAAGCCGTATCTCACCCGCTTTGATGCCGAATATGGTGCGTCGCTGGTCGGCTTTACGGTCCCCTATGAGACTCCTACCCGGGTTTTGAAAACCTTTGAACGACGAAAACTCTTGTTGGCGAATCTGTTGATGCATTCACCGAACCTTCTTCTGATGGACGAACCAGCCGCTGGTTTGATCAATGCGGAGATTGATGAAATTGACCAGATCTTGCGGATGCTTTCCAAGGAAATGAATATTGCGGTGGTGATTGTCGAGCATCGGATGGAGCTTCTCGATTCAATCGCTGACCGTGTCATCGTGATGGACGCCGGAGAAATCATCGCTCAAGGCGAGCTAGCGGAAGTTATCGATAGCCCCGCGGTCAGGGCTGCTTATTTCGAGGTGGCTTGATTGTAATGGAGAGAAAATGTCCGAGATCTTGAAAGTTGAAGGACTGTCTGCTGGTTATGGTCCCTTGCGGGTAATCCACGATTTGGATCTTGTGATCAATGCCGGAGAGCGTGTGGGCATTGTCGGTCTTAATGGGCATGGGAAGACAACATTGTTTTACGCTATTGCCGGCCTCACTGGATGGCAGCGCGGCTCAATTCTTCTTAACGGCGAACAGATCGGTCGGACCAGGAGTCAGGGCCCCGGGCGCTACACTCATCAGATCGTTCGAAAAGGATTGGCGATGATGCCCCAAGGCGACGAAATTTTTAACGGCCTCACAGTGGAAGAACATCTGGATAGCGGTGCCTTTACCAAGGAGGCCTGGCGAACTCGCAAAGGCCGTAAGGAAAAGGTTCTTGATCTTTTTGAGCCGCTACGAAAGCTCATGAATACACCAGTTGGGCGTCTCTCCGGGGGAGAGCGGCGAATGGTATCCATCGGCCGAGGGTTAATGACTGACGCGAAACTCTACTTAGCGGATGAGCCATCACTCGGCCTTGCGCCAAAAATCGGATTAGGCGTCATGGAGGCCCTTCTGGCGATTGAGCTTAGGGAAAGCGCCATGTTCATCGCCGAGCAAAACGTCGCTTTGCTGGAAGGAAAGGTCGATCGAATTATCGGAATGCACGCCGGCAAACTAAAGGGCGAGGCCTCGACGGCGCTCAAACTTTCCGCCTGATGGTACAGTGATGGACATAACTTTCATTCTGGTCAACGCGATAATCGTTGCTTGTATCTATGGGCTCGTTGCTGTTGCCGTTTCAATCACCTGGTCAAGCCTTGGTCTGATCAATCTCGGATATGGATTTATTTTTTCTTTTGCAGGGTATGGCGCTTATGTCGTCGGGCGTACCTTGTCCGATCATCCGGTATTGATTGCATCGTCTGGGATTTTCTTCGGAGCAGTGGGTGGTGTGATCATTTGTTTGTTGGTTTTTATTCCGCTGCACGACAAACCGAATTTTACAACTAGAGGAATGATTGCCACTCTCGCGATCAGCCTAATCGGCTCTCAAGGCCTGTTAATGTACTTTGGACCTAGGGCAAAATCGCTTCCTGAGTTGTTTGGGTTTTGGAAAATTGACCTGTTTGGAATCGTCCTTACATCGGACAAAATTGGTATTGTCGTCTGCTCAATATTGATGCTTGTTGTTGTTGTTCTCTGGATGCGCGGTAGTCGCCGAGGGTTGGAAATTCGGGCCATGATGATGAATCCTCATGCTGCGTCCATCGTTGGCATCGGTATTCGAAGTACTGGTCTTTATGTAATGGCCATGACTGGGGCAATGGCAGGCCTTGCGTCAGTCTTGCTTTCCCAAACCTATTACATTGCGCCTTTCAGCGGCCTAACGCCGTTGATTAAAGGTGTTTCTATTGCATTGTGTGGTGGGTTGGGCAGCGTGCAAGGCGCAGTTATCGCTGCTGTGATTTTGGGTTTTACGGAAGCATTGACGTCGCGCTTTTTGGGGGGGCAGTACGTTTTGATTACTCAGTTTCTCGTGATTATTTCGATTTTGATTGTGCGGCCACGTGGGATTTCCGGATTGTTAGACAAGGCTCGGGAACAATGAGTGAAGAAAAAAGAAAACCCTTTAGATGGATCAACCCCCTTAGCGTCTGGGGGGCTGCGGGTGGGAACTATGACGTCCCCTCCAATCCTGTTCCGGATCCTAAGGAAGTCTGGGAAAAAAATGCCGAATACAAAGTGCCAACCTATAAAGTTGGTCGGCTTAAGCATTACCATATTTGGGACAATCATGGCGACAAACTTTGGCATCGCTGGCGCTGGTGGCCGACCCGTAGGTATCTGCTACATATCAAGGGATTGTATAATCGAAAAACATTGGTCGCAGAAAAGAAGATATTGGATCGCAGGCCGATCTATTGGGTAATCTGTATGACGATCATCTTTTTGGCGCCCTTCTTCTTTCCAGAATCGATGCAGTCGAGTTTGCTCACTGCGGGTGCGATTTTTGGTATTTTTGCGGCAATTAATGTCTGTTGGACGTTGATTATTGGCACTGCGAGCATTTTTTCATTGGCGACATACGCGGTGGTCGGTGTAGCGGCATTTTTGACCTCTTGGCTGTCGATTAAGTTTGGCTTCCCCTGGTATTCCTTGCCCCTCATTGGTGCGGCGATAGGATTCGCTATGGGCGGAGTCATAGCGTTACCGGCGCTTCGTTTGGATGGCTTTTATTATGCTTTGCTGACGTTGGGCCTTAACGAGCTGTGTCGTGTCTATTTCACAACATCGAAGGAATTTGGTTCGGCCTCCGGCGGGCTTTATGGAGCAGATTCCTATATCTCCGAAAGTTGGTCGCCGTTGGTACAGAGCCATGCATCTTATTACTTTGCGTTATTGATGTTAATTGGTTCACTGTTTCTGTTTCGGTTTGTGAATGGAAAGCGGCTTGGGCGCATTTTGCGAATGGCCCCTGAAAAACGAGAGGCTTTCGCCGAGGCTTGCGGTGTAGATTACAAACGCGCACGCATTCAGATTTTCATTCTGACATCAGCGGCTCTGGGCCTTCTAGGCGGATTGTACAGCGTTCACTATCGGGGAGTGGCCTTTTCTATTTTTGGTTTTGATACGCTGCTCCTTGGCTTGGCGATGCTGACGATTGGTGGCATCGGCAAGGCGGAAGGAGCAATTCTCGGCACCCTTGCCGTGGTGTTCCTTGATAAGGTGATGCTTGAATTGGGACCGATACGTCACTTGATGATCGGATCGCTAATGCTCTTTGCTGTACTTTTTCTCAATAATGGATACTTCGGGATTAAGAAACAGTTCAACGCCTGGCGGGACAAAAAGAGAGGTGAATGGCGGTCGGCGCGAACGGAAAAAGGCGGTGAAGCCCTGCCCGAAGAAGCAACGGAAGTGGACGACAAGGACGGTCTATATTTTCGGCGTTTTGATAAGATGCAACGCGATTATCTTAAGACTCTCATCACGCTGGAAATCATAGAAGAACACAGGCAAAAGCCTTTGGGTCAACACAGCGAAGCTCTAGAAAGAGTCTTGCTCTACTTCCGCCGTGCGAAGATGGAAGACAAATACGCGCTGCACCGGATCGGTAAAAAAGGTCCTTTCAAAATAATCGCCTTTTCCGGCGTGCGTGGTGTTTCACCTCGCATCGTTGAGGACAAGGAGTACGCAACCGAAGAAGAAGGCTATCACGGTGTTTTCATGCGACGTGTCCATGACCTACTCGAGTCATGACCTTAGAAGTGTATGAGTGATCAAAATGAGTGGCCTAACGATGACTGATAGCGATTGTCCCGACGCCGACCATCATTTCTTTGAATATTTTTGCCGTAAACAGCGGGCTTATATCAAGCAAGTGCTGAATGATGATGTTATTGAGGAATACAAGAAGTCTCCGCTTGGGAAGCATAGCGAGCCGTTAGAGAGAACGCTTGCTTATTTTCGGCGCCTTCCAATGCAACTGCAATACGGCTTGATCCGACGCGCCGATGGCACCTTCGGGATGATCGCGTTGAGCGGTAAGCGAGGTACATCACCAGTCCATTTGAGCGACACTCATTTCGAGACACTCGAGGACGGATACTTCCACATCTTTTTACAACAAATCGAAGACTTGAAAGCGCACGAAGATGGCTGAGCAGAAAATTTTTGGATATGCAAACAAGATCTCTCTAAAGCAGGGTGATGAAATTTCGTTCCACGTGAACTGCGACGGTGCGGATTTTGCTGAAGCTCAGCTTGTCCAACTTATTCACGGTGATGTGCATAAGGATGGTCCCGGCCATGTGGAACGTGAAATCGACAATCCCATTAATGGTGCCTGGCGAGTGAAAAAGCAATTCACTCAACTTGGAAACTTTCTAATGGTAGAGGATCTGGACGGTCTTCTCGCTGCGGAAGGAGCCTTCAGTCTGTTTTGCCATATTTGGCCAACCATGCCGAAGAGGGGAACGCGTCAAACAATTTTGGGACGATGGGACACGTTGAACAATACCGGTTTCGCACTAGGCATCAGCCCGCAGGGCTATCTTGAATTTTGGGTTGGCGATGGTAAGGAGGTGGATTACGTGACCGCTGAATTACCGTTGCTTCAGAATGTTTGGTACTTTGCCGGCGTGTCATATGACCCAAATGAGGGCGATGTTACCTTGTACCAAGAGGGGGTGCTTAATCGCTACAATTCCCGAGTTGGACCCGTGGTGCCCTATGACCTGGCGTCACATGTCGGCACGAAATTCCGGTTTCGTCACAAAAATGTGCCAGCTGTACCCTTTCTTATCGGCGGTGCACAAGATTGCCATATCTTGCGGGGGCCTTTTGTAAGCGATTTGTTCGCCGGGAAAATAGATCGACCGGCCATGGCTTGCAAAGCACTCTCTCGAAGCGAAATGGACGCCTGTGCCAGAGGAAAGCGCCCAAGTAACCATGAATTGCTGGCCTATTGGGACACTGCTGAGGGCCTTGGCGACCATGGTGCTGGGCAAAAAATTCTCGATACCGGCCCGAATGAACTCCATGCGGTTGGGGTCAATCATCCGGTCCGCTGCATGACCGGATGGAACTGGAGCGGCAAGAACGATTGTTTCCGGCTCGCACCGCAGGAATATGGTGGTGTTGAGCTACATCCCGATACGGTAACCAACTGCAACTGGGAAGAAACCAACCGTATGAAAATCCCGGAAAGCCTCAAGAGCGGTGTTTATGCAATTCGGCTGCGAGTTGGGCCGGGCAAAGGCATTGCTGAGGAGTACATAGTCTTTTTTGTCAGGCCAAAAAACACAACGGCCAAACTATGCTTTCTTGTCCCAACGGCCAGCTATCTCGCTTACGCAAACGAAAGTCTTAGCTTTGATGCTCAAATCATTCAACCCATGACTGGTCAGCCGCCTGTGGTGACAGATATTGATATTGAAACCTACGAACATCGTGAATTTGGCCTGTCGACTTATGACAGCTACGAGGATGGGGCCGGGGTTTGCTATAGCTCCTACCTGCGACCCATAATCAACATGCGACCAAAGTACCGAATGTCGAGTATGAATATCACATGGCAGTTTCCAGCTGATCTTTCGATCGTCGCTTGGCTCGATCATATGGGATACGAGGTTGATTTTATCTGTGACGAGGATTTGGACCGTGAAGGCATTGAAGCGATAAAGCCATATAATTGTGTCATTACCGGTACTCATCCTGAATATGTGTCCGAACGGATGCTGGATGCGCAGGAGGACTACGTCGCCCAGGGTGGGCGTTTGATTTATATGGGGGGCAATGGATATTACTGGTGTGTCGGATTCTCACGAGATGAGCCGGAAACCATGGAAGTGAGAAAATTGGACTCAGGCATGCGTGCCTGGGCGGCCAGGCCAGGTGAGCACTATCTTCAAACAACCGGTGAGAAGTCTGGCCTCTGGAAAAACAGGGGCAGGGCGCCGCAAAAACTCCTGGGAGTAGGCTTTATTGCAGAGGGATTTGAAACGGCCATGCCTTTCCGCAAGATGCCTGACGCTTACCATCGGACCGTGTCTTGGATTACCGATGGGATCGATGGAGAGATAATTGGCGATTGTGGGTTGGCCTACGGAGGTGCAGCAGGTATCGAGCTGGATCGCTATGATTTGAAATTGGGCACACCGCCCCACACCAAGCTCGTGGCATCTTCCGGTGGGCATTCTGATAACTATGTCTTGGTTACCGAGGAACTGCTCTATGCGTACGCTGGTTTAGTCGGTTCACTGGACTACCGAATTCGTGGGGATGTCACTTATTACACTTCTTGGAACAATGGCGCGGTGTTCTCTATTGGGTCCATTGCATTTGGACAATCGCTTCCTGCGAACGAATTTGAAAACAGTTCCTCCAAGATGCTTTCTAATGTGGTAGATGCATTTTTGAAAGAAGGTGAGTTGCCAGGTAGCAAGTGGACCCTTGAAGAAAAGCAATGGCGATAGGCAATTCGCCGCTATAATTTTAGTTCTAACGAAATCAGAAATGTAAATACGGGCGGCTATAGTAACGGTTCAATTTCTCTAAGTCGCTCTTTGGAGATAAAATCTGCTGTGCGATGGACGCGGAGCCTGAGTAATTGGGGTGTTGAATTCGACGGTGTTATGTTACGGCTACCTTGTGCATTCCCCAACGTTAAAGGCTATCACTCATTCGAATGACCCAGTCGTGCAATGTACGAGTTTCAGGAGACATTCGGATATTAGATCGAGTTAACATGTAATAGCCCCGGCCGGTCTTGAGCGAAATGTCGAATGGTTTGACGAGCATCCCATCTTCGAGAAGATCATCTACGAGATTTCTCCATCCAAGGCCCATTCCCTGACCTCTACAAGCCGCCTGAATCAGGAGCGGTAGATTGTTGAAGGCGGTGAATTGGGTTCCTTCGGGTATGGCTACATCTTTTTCTGCAAACCATTGTTGCCAATCTACCCAGTCCCAACGGTCTCCACGCAGATCCAACAGGGGTTCATTGGCTAGATCTTCAATGGTTTTTAAGTGCGGCCGCTTGTTGAGAAAGTCCGGACTGCAGACGGGAAAGATCTCTTCCCGCACTAACAAACGCGAATCAAATCCAGGCCAAGAACCACTGCCATACAATAGAGCCAAATGAACGCCTTTCTTTAGGCAGTCGGCTTCGTTTTCGGAAGCCAAAATTGATACCCCAATGTCTGGGTACTCTTCCCTAAAAACCTGGAACCTAGGAAGTAGCCAAAGGTGCGCCATGGAAATATCAGCAGCGATGGTAAGGTCAGAATCTTGTTTCTGCTCTTTAATCTCCTGTGTGGCATTTTCAACCAAATCCAAGGCTACCGAAATGGCATGTTGAAATTGCTGTCCCGCATCGGTCAACTCCACCTGACGATGGGACCGCTTAAACAATTTGGCGCCCAAGTACTCCTCCAGGACTCGAATTTGTCGGCTGATGGCGGCCTGGGTTACGTACAGCTCTTCCGCTGCTTGTGTGAAACTGCGCAGGCGCGCGGAGGCCTCGAAAGCTGGAAGCGCGGTAAGCGTTGGAAGTTGTCGGCGAATTTTTCGCATAAATAATGCTTATGGTTTTCGATAAATAATCATTGTTTGAAGCCAATACTGCATAACGATAACTTATGCGTCAAGTGTTCCAAAACTTAGTTCCCGAAAATTTAAGTTTCAAGTGGGGCAATCACATTAGGCACTTGGGTTTTTCAGAAGGTGGCCACCAAAATACTACCCAATTTCGCGATTCCGGACAGAAACGCTTCTTCAAGCCCAGCTGCGAAATGAAAGGCACCAAGAGTTGGTTGAGTTAACAGGTGCGGGCTGAACCGTGCCCCGAACGAGGAGGAAAAGATGAAATCAGCGAAAACTTTGATGGCTTCCGCTTGTATGGGTGCCATGGTGGCATTCTCCGGCGCCGCGATGGCCGAGTCGTCAGATCCCATTAAAATTCCGATCCACAACTGGTCGAGCCAGATCGTGGGTGCGAATATCGTCGGCAAGATTTTGAACGAAGCCGGCTACGAGGTTGAGTACATCCCAGCCGATAGTCAGGTCGTCTATACCTCCATGTGTGAGGGTGATATCGACTTGGTACACGAAGTTTGGCAGGGCGCTTTCGGCGTTGCCTTTGAAAAGGTTGTCGATGAAGGCTGTGTAGTCGATGCGGCGACCCACGATGCCAAAACCCGCGAGGAATGGTGGTATCCGGCCTATGTGGAAGAAGCCTGCCCGGGACTGCCCGATTGGGAAGCCTTGAACAACTGTGCCGAACTCTTCACCTCCCCGGAAACCGCGCCTAAAGGCCGTTTCTTGGCGGGCCCGGTCGACTGGTTGAAGCATGACCACGAGCGGGTTGAAGGCTTGGGCATGAATTTTGAAGTGGTGAATGCCGGCTCTGCAGCGGCTTTGTGGGCGGAATTGGATTCCGCTTCCAAGCGCAATCAGCCGATCGTTCTCTTCAACTGGACCCCTAACTTCATCGAAGCCATTTATGAAGGCAAATTCATTGAATTCCCTGAATATGGTGAAGGATGCCTGGATGATCCGGCATGGGGCAGCAATCCTGACAAGACCTACGATTGCGGCAATCCCAAAGACGGTTATCTGAAGATCGGTGTTTGGGAAGGCATGCCGGAAAAATGGCCGGGTGCTTATGGTATCGTTCAAAAGATGAATTTCTCCAACCTGGACATCGCCGTCATGGCGAAGTTGGCCGACGTGGACGGCATGGAGCCTGAAGAGGCTGCCGACCAATGGATGGCTGATAATGAAACCAGGTGGCGCGGCTGGGTCGACGGAGCCGGCAGCTAAATCAAATCGCAGTCTGCTTGCCAAATGACGATTGCGACAGATTGTCCGGGGTAATCTCCGGAGAAGCCCCGGACAATCATCTTTTTAGACAATACTATTTACCGCCAGTCTCCGGCCTTTACCAAAACCGCCTTTCCGATGGGAGGAAATTGTCGTGGCTGAAGCTCTCATGTCGTGTCAACACGTTTGGAAACTCTATGGCGAGGAGCCGGAAAACTTCCTCGAGCGCAATGGCAACAGCCCGGATCTGGAGACGATTCGCGAAAACGGATACATACCCGCGGTACGCGACACCACCATTGATGTCTTTCCAGGAGAGATTGTAATCATCATGGGCCTGTCCGGCTCGGGAAAGTCCACCTTGGTACGTTGCTTGGCGCGGCTGATCGAGCCGACCGGCGGCCAAATCTTTTTTGAGGGACAGGATCTCCTCACTGCGTCGCCTCAGGAAATGATTGAAATCCGGCGCCACAAAATGGGCATGGTGTTCCAGAACTTTGCCTTGCTGCCACATCGGACCGTTCTCCAGAATGTTGCGTTTCCGTTAGAAGTCCAGGGCATTGATCGTACCACGCGTGAAAGCCGGGCCCGCGAGATGATAAACTTGGTCGGGCTTCAAGGTCGGGAGAAATACTATCCGCGGGAACTCTCCGGAGGACAGCAGCAAAGGGTCGGCATCGCCCGATCTCTGGCGGTGGAGCCCGACCTTTGGTTCTTGGACGAGCCATTCTCGGCCTTGGACCCGTTGATCCGGCGGGAAATGCAGAACGAGTTTTTGCGTCTGCAAGCCATGCTCCACAAAACCATTGTCTTTATCACACACGACTTTGACGAAGCGATCCGCCTGGCCGATCGAATCGCCATCATGAAGGATGGGGCTGTTGATCAGTTCGGCACCGCAGAAGAGATTATTACCAACCCGGCGACCGATTACGTACGGGAGTTCACCAAGGAAATTTCACGGGAAAAACTATTGTCCGTGCGTAGTGTGATGAGCGCCACCAACGGGGCCGACATTGGAGATCTTACGGTAAATGCCCAAGACAAACTATCCACCGTGGCGGCATCTATCTTGAACCAGGATTGCGCTGTACGGGTGGTTGATGACGGTCAGCCGATTGGCATTGTCACGCGCCAGGATGTGATCAAAGCGCTACACGAAACGGAGGACTGATTCGATGGCCAGCACAGATTTGGACGCTCTGGCAACGGCCGAAGAATCCGAGCCCAGTCGAGCATCCCATTGGAAAGTCATCGGATTAACCTTGGGTCCCTTCGCCGCGTTGGTTTTATTGACTCCCTTTCTCCCGGAGTGGGCCCGTGTTTGGCCGGAAGCCTGGGCTTTGCCGTTTGTCGATTGGATCAACGCGATTGTGCGTTTTCTGAAAGACGTTCCGATCTTTATCTTTTTCACCTTTAAGGATCTGACCCGCGCCCTCGCGACCGTGGTCGAATGGCCTTTGGATTTTCTCCAATCCCTTTTTGTCTCCGGGTTTCGATCCCTCGACCTGCCATCGCTTCCTTGGATCACGATTGTCGGCTTGGCAGCCGTGTTCGGGTGGTGGGTGAAGGGGTGGCGCTATGCCCTGCTCGCCGGCGGCTGCATCTTCTACATCGCTTTGATCGGCAAATGGAAGCTCTCCATGATTACCCTTTCCGTGGTGCTGGTGGCGGCTCCCATCGCCGGGGCGATCGGACTGTTCCTGGGTATAGCAGCCGTCAAGTGGCGCGGTTTCGAGCGGGCGCTCATGCCCTTTTTGAACGTAATGCAATCCCTGCCTCATTTTTCTTATCTGATACCGGTCGCCGTTTTCATTGGCGTCTCCCACAAAGCGGGGGCGATCGCTACCATCATTTTCGCTATGGCGCCCATGGCCCGCTTGACCATCCTGGGCCTGCGCGGAGTTGCCGGTGAAGTGATTGAGGCCGGCGTGATGGCCGGCTGCACACCGCGTCAAATGCTTTGGAAAGTGCGCGTTCCAGCCGCCCGAGACATGCTCATGGTGGGCGTCAATCAGGTCATCATGCAGTGCCTGGCCATGGTTGTGATTGCCTCTTTTGTGGGAGCGAAAGGCCTGGGCCAAGACCTCTTGTTCCGTCTGCAGTCCTTGCGCATCGGCCAGGCCTTAGAGATCGGCGTGGCCATCGTTTTTATTGCCGTCATGCTGGACCGCTTGAGCTTTGCCCTGACGGAGAAAGAACCGGAACACCAACCGGACGCGGAGTTTTGGCGGGTGCACCCCTTCTTGACGGCGGCGGCAGGCGTTATACTGTTCTCCTTGGCCGCTGCCTTCATCACGCCTTATGCTCAAGCCTACCCAAAAGAACTCACCGTCACCACGGCACCTTTTTGGGACGCAATTGTCGACTTCATAACTCTCCACCTGTTTGATCCGCTCGCTATTTTTCGGGACGGCTTGTTGCTGCATGTGCTCATTCCATTGCGGGAAGTCTTTCAGTCCATTCCTTGGGTCGCCGTCGTGGCCTTGGTTGCTGCAATTGGCTGGCGTTTAGGCGGTTGGAAGTTGGCGGTTCTGGTGTCTGGCTTTGTAGCCTTCATTGCGTTCACCGGATACTGGGCCAGAGCTTCTATCACGGCCTATATGGTGTTCTTTTCCCTGTTGGTTTGTACGGCCATCGGCTTACCATTGGGAATTTGGGCCTCTAAACACTTGAAGCGTACAAAGATCATGGTGTTCTTGTGTGACTTCTTCCAAACATTTCCGTCGTTCATCTATCTGATACCGGTGATCATGTTGTTCCAAGTGGGAGATGTTGCGGCCATAACGGCTATCGTGATTTATGCAAGTATTCCCACCGTGCGTTACACCATCATCGGCCTGCGAAGCGTTCCAAGCCAAACCATTGAAGCTGCCATTACATCTGGATGCACGCCTCAGCAGATCTTATGGAAAGTCCGGCTGCCGTTGGCTATCCCCGAGATCATGCTCGGGGTCAACCAAACCATCATGTTTGCGCTCTTTATGGTGATCATCGCAGCCTTTATCGGCACCAAAGATTTGGGCCAGGAGATCTTCAAGGCACTCACTTTTAACGATGCCGGTAAGGGACTTGTGGTTGGACTTTGCGTCGCCGCGATCGGCCTGACGGCGGATCGCCTGATCACCGAGTGGTCAGAGCAACGAAAGAAAGTATTGGGGCTGGCTTAACGAAAAGCCTTAGCCGCTTAGCTGAAGAGGTCATGTCAACCATAGTATCGCTCATGTTTGACGAAAACGGAAAGGAGCCTGTTGGTGTTTAGTAACATTGTTTGTGCTGTCGACGGCTCTCGCCATGCAGTCAAGGCGGCAAAGCTGGCAAGCGAAATGGCCCTCGCGGGCCAAGCTAAGCTCACCTTTTTAACCGTCACCAAACGCTTTCGAATGACCGAAGCTGTCAAGCACTATCTAGAAGTCGAAAATTTAGGGTCAGGAGAGCCGCAGTACGTGTTGGATAAGTTCACTAAAGAAGTATTGGATCAAGCCCGGGCAGTCGCCAAGTCCACAGGTGTTGAGGCGAAGTCGGAAGTTAGAGAAGGTCAACCGGCCCGAACCATCGTCAACTTCGCGGATCAATCAAAGTGCGATGCCATAATTATAGGAAGCCGCGGCCACGGTGATATGGAAGGAGGTTTTTTGGGAAGCGTGTCCCACAAGGTAACGAGCCTGGCGAATTGTACCGTCGTGACAGTTAAATAGGGATGCAGTTAACATTGCCATGGATAAGGAAAAGATGATGAGCAAAGGACCGAAAGGCCATTTAAGAGGTCATATGCCGCACTTTAAGGCGGGTCTATCAGCCTTGGCAATAGGCGCCTTTTTGTCATCAGCGGGGCCGGCAAGCGCGCAGGTTCCCGAATCTTCAGACCCCATAGTGATCGTGACAAACAACTGGAACAGCCAATTGGTTTTGGCAGGCATCGCGGGCCGCTTGCTTAGCAAACTCGGTTACGAAGTAAACTATCAGCCGGCCCACACACAGTTGCAGTATCCGGCCATGGGCAACGGCGACATGCATCTCCAAATGGAAGTTTGGGAGGGCACCATGGCCGCTGCCTTTGAAAGCCAGGTTGCCAGAGGTCGTATGGTGGACGCGGGGAGCCACGAGGCGATCACCCGTGAGGAATGGTGGTATCCCCTTTATGTTGAATCGGTCTGTCCGGGACTGCCGGATTGGACGGCGCTGAACGACTGTGCGAGCCATCTGGCCACCGAACAAACCGGCACCAAGGGGCGTTACCTCGCAGGGCCAACAGATTGGGAAAAACCGGACCAGGAGCGTGCCAGCGCACTGGGCTTGAATATTCAGGTCGTCAATGCCGCTGATGCCGGCGCATTGCGATCGGAACTGGAAGCGGCGGTACAAGAAAAACGACCGATCATACTGTTCAATTGGTCACCCAACTGGGTCGAGGCCGAATATCCAGGCGCCTTTATCGAGTTTCCGGATCATGACATCGACTGCGAGGTGGAGCCGAGCTGGGGCAGCAATCCCGATGCCCTCTACGACTGCGGCAACCCTAAAAAGGGCTGGCTGAAAAAAGGAGTCTGGTCCGGCTTTGAAGACATCTGGCCATGCGGCTTCGATCTAATCCGCAACATAAGTTTTACCAATGCACAGATTGCCGAAATTGCCGCCAAGGTGGATGTGGAAGGCCTTAGCGTGGACGAGTCGGCAGAACAGTGGCTCTCGGAAAACCCTGAGGTTTGGCAAGCCTGGATGCCTTCCTGTGCCTCCTAGCCGCTCAAATCGTCGTTTCGGTGATCCTGTCTAGTGACGGCAATTTCCAGAAGGGTTCTTGAAATGAAACCTAAGCCTATGAAACGAATTGTGACCGAGTCATTTGCCCTTTTAATGGTGGGTTGGACTATTCTGTCTTCTGCTTCGACGGACGCCTTGGCCAACGATCTGCAAGACCTCTATCGCGTGGGGCAATGCGCCGGTTGCGACCTGAAGGCTGTGGACCTTTATGCCGCCATCATGTGGCGCACCGATCTCTCCAAGTCCGATTTGAGTGGGGCCAACCTAAGTCAAGCCGGCCTGCGGGAAGCAAACCTTGGCGGCGCGAACTTGACCGCCGCCGATTTATCTTCAGCTGATATGACCGAAGCCAACCTAAAAGAAGCCGTTTTGAAAAAAGCCGAACTTTACCGCGCTATCATGAACGGTGCGGATTTACGTACCGCCGATTTTTCCGGCGCTCTGGTCGTCAACGCGGATCTTACTAATACAGACCTAAGAGGGGCCAATTTGGCCGGGGCAATTCTCTGGGGCTCGGACCTGAGCGGTGCTCAATTGGAGGGCGCCGACCTGTCAGGCGCTGATCTCAGCGAAGCGGACCTGTCGAATGCGAAGCTGTCCGGCGCTTTGCTTTCCGGAGCTAATTTCGTCGGCACCATAATGTCCGGGGTCGATCTTTCTCAAGCGGACCTGTCAGGCGTTGATCTTTCCGGTGCCGACCTCACCGGTGCTGAGTTGAAGGCCTCGAACTAGTTTTGACATTCGAATCCAACGGTTAACTGCGAGGCCGCGGACATCGTTTGAGGAGAGCTTGAACTTTAGGGAGCATTGCCATGGTCGTTGTTCCAGTTTTTCAGCCCAAGGGTTATTCGCCCGGCCTCCCCTTTTTAGGGAGTGGCTTGGAGCGATATACGGTGTGCGGCGGCGGACTAACCGTCGTTGCGCTAAATCCGGACGACAACATCAAAATCATCGACCCGCAGGGCAAACAAACTTGCGAGATGGTGACTTTTGATAAACAAGGTCGCTCGAATATTGGAATTCTGGGCACTGAATCAACGGGCCCGGCGGAAGAGATTGGTGAAATACTGGCGCAGGAACGTGAAGATGCCCAGAGGGTTCTTCGCGATCTGGCGCGACGAGGACTCTCGCTAGATGGCGCCCTTGCTCTCCATCTATTTGATGACCAGACTTTGCCTGGCGAATCCGTCGCCTTTACTGCCCAAGAGACGGCTTATTGCTTAGTAGCAGCGCCCGGCCAAGCAATGCAACCCGACCAGCAAAACCCGCCCACCGAACTAACAGTTCTCATCACACGATCGTCCAAACAGGCCAGCGGGGTACCAGAACTACCTCCACCCTTAGCTGATCCACGCGAAGAATGGAGGATTGAGAAGGCGACGGCTCAGGGCTATGCCGTCCGGGCGGGTGAGTTTATTCAAATTATCGACGTTGCGGGCCGTCAATGCTCGGATTTCGTGGCTTTTGCCACCAGCAAGTTGGATCGGGGTATCGAGCGAGGCTTGGACCCAGCGACGACAAGAACTTTGATGGGGTCGGCTTATCCCGGACCGGGCCTCTTTTCAAAGTTTTTTGATCAGGACATGGAGCCCCTGGTAGAAGTAATAAGGGACACGGTTGGCCGCCACGACACCTTCAACCTGGCCTGTACGGCAAGATACTACGAAGAGCAGGGCTATCCCGGACACATTAATTGTTCGGATAACTTCAACGAGCAACTGGAGCCATATGGGATTGTCCCACGCAAAGGCTGGCCCGCTATAAATTTCTTCTACAATACAATGATCGATGCTCAGAATGCGATCTATTTCGACGAACCTTTTTCGCGTCCCGGTGATTATGTCCTGCTTCAGGCCAAAACAGATTTGATCTGCGCTTCATCCGCTTGTCCTTGTGACATAGACGCGGCCAACGGATGGAACCCAACGGACATGCATGTGCGTGTCTATCCCAACAAAAACAAATTCTCTAAAGCGGTGGCCTATCGAATGACACCAGATGCCGAAGCCCAACTGACCCGCGAGACCGGGTTTCATGCCCGTATTTCCGAACTGACCCGGAACCTGACGGAATACCGAGGATTTTGGTTGCCTACCTCCTTCACGCGAACGGGTGCTTTGGAAGAGTATTGGGCATGCCGTGAGAAGGCCGTTGCGGTTGATCTGTCACCTTTGCGCAAGTTCGAAGTCATCGGCCCCGACGCCGAAACCTTGATGCAGCAGACGCTCACGCGCAATGTCCGTCGATTGGCGGTCGGCCAAGTGGTCTATTCGGCGATGTGTTACGAAACCGGTGGCATGATCGATGACGGGACCCTGTTTCGCCTGGGACCAGACAGTTTCAGATGGGTTTGCGGGGATGATTATTGTGGCATCTGGCTTCGCTTGCAGGCCAAAAGACTTGGACTGCAGGTATGGGTAAAATCGTCGACCGATCAGTTGCACAACCTTTCCATTCAAGGCCCCAAAAGCCGTGAGATACTAAAAGAAGTCATTTGGACTCGGCCCGACCAGCCATCCATTGAGGAGCTGGGGTGGTTTCGCTTCTCCATTGGTCGGCTGCACGACGAAAAGGGATTGCCAGTCGTTGTGTCCCGTACGGGTTATACAGGCGAGTTGGGCTACGAGCTATGGTGCCATCCAAAGGATGGTCCGGCGGTTTGGGACGCGGCTTTCAATGCAGGCCGGCCCCACGGCATGCTTCCCATGGGGTTGGATGCACTTGACATGGTTCGGATCGAGGCGGGCCTTATCTTTTATGGCTATGAGTTCACCGACCAAACTGACCCCTTTGAGGCAGGCATTGGTTTTAGTGTGGCCTTGAAAACCAAGGCGGATGATTTTATCGGCCGGGACGCGCTGATCCGACGAAAAGAAAATCCGCAAAAGAAGCTGGTGGGCTTGGAGATTCATGACAACGAAATGGTTGCCAACGGGGATACGGTTCATATTGGACGTGGCCAGGTGGGGGAGATCACAAGTGCGGTGCGCTCACCGATTCTGAAAAAACACTTGGCCTTGTGCCGGATTTTCACCGAACACGCCCAATCGGGAACGGAAGTAGAAGTCGGTAAGTTAGATGGGCATCAAAAACGGCTTCCGGCGACAGTTGTGCCTTTCCCATTTTATGATCCTGAGAAAGAACGGGTGCGGGCCTAACTGGTGGTAAGAGACTGAGAAGTTAATGGATTGTATGAATAGTGGTCTTTAAAACTGATTTGGTACCCACGTTCGAATGGGTCCCAAAGCAGGCAGATCTGGTAACAACCCCAATTTCTTATGTAGCTGAATACTCTGAATTCTCGCTTAACTATTATGCATCCGGACTCTGGGAGAGTTAACCTTAGGCATTTTTCTATCCACTAGAGAATGTCGGCGCGGAGCCGCCCCGCATTGCAATCGACGGCTGGGAAGGACCCAATGTTATCAAATGGATCAAAGTTTTTCAGACTACCGATAATCTAGCCGTCTAAAGCCGAGATCAGTTTAGAGATTCAAAGACTGCCATCTGCTCATCGGGTGTTCAGAGTTTACTGCTGTCCAATCCACCAAAGGTAATTCCAAGCGTCAGGTTATCCTTCGAATTTGCAAGCAGCCTTGCTTATGCATTTGGATATGCAATCAAATAGGATCGGGACTGCACGGTAAGTTTCATTTTTACGGTAGGCCAAAAAGAACGATTCGTCATAAGAGGCTTGACTGTTGAGGAGGCACCTCATTTGGCCGTTCCGCTCCCAAGTCCTGGCAAAATGTGTGGGCAAGTAGCCGATATATCGACCCGATAAAATGAGAATAGCGAGGCTTTCCATATGAGATGTTTCTGCCATGGAATTGAAGGGCACGGCCAACGGCCCCAACCAATCTTTCATGTAAGCGCGAGCCGCATAGCGACAGGCAGTGACATCTTCAATTGATACCGTTTGATTGTCGTAAAGCGGGTGAGAGCAGCCGCAATAAAGGCTCTGCCGTTCGCTGAAAATCTGCTGGCTTTTAAATCGCTTAGAGACCTTCTGTGCCGGGGCCAATACAAGGTGATATCGATCTTCAATCAATCCTTGGAAAAGGTCTTGGGGCGCCGCGATGTCGGTGCAAAGCTTGACCTTTGGTACTTGATCAGCAAAGGCAGCAATGCCTGCGTGCAAATTTAGGGATTGATTTGTCCACATGGCATCGACGATGCCGAAATGGAGGTCGCCCGTTAGTTCTCCCCGGGCCGAGCCAATTGTACCGCGAAAGTTTTCAATGGAGTGAAAGAGGTTTTGGCTCGCCTCAAGAACAATGCGACCCTCATTGGTCAGGACAAAGCCGCCGCGACCGCGTGTGCAAAGATGCATACCTAAGCGCTTTTCTAGCTGACTCAAGTGATTGCTAATCGTTGCTTGGCTCACGCCAAGGTCTTCTTGCGCAGCGGTAAGCCCTCGATGCCGGGCAATGGATTGGAACACCCGCAACAGGCGCAGGTCCACATCTTGTAAGTTCGGTATAGACATTGTGTGCCTTTTTTCATTTGGTTTTTTGAATGTTAAAATAGTTTCATTGATATTTATCCACTTAATATGGCCTCGTAAAATGATTTTTGGACTGGCCCAAGAATTCGAAAAATGCGGCACCAACGATTGCTCGCCAAAATGCCAGTAACGTCAAAGGAGGCACCAAGATGTTAAAAAAATTAGGAATTGCGGTTTTAGCAGCTGCTTCAATCAGTTTTGCGGATGACGTGCGAGCCGATTCCATGACTTTGGCCCACTCAACTTGGGTCGGTTATGGCCCCTTTTACATTGCACGCGACAAAGGCTTCTTTGAAGAAGAGGGAGTGGAGATTGAGTTGCAGATCATGGAGAACACGCCGCTCAAAATGGGTGCTTTGATGGCGGGACAAGTTGATCTGGTAGCTTCAACGGCGGATGAATTTCCAATCTACATGAAACCTGGCAAACCACTTAAGTACATCCTGGCAGTTGATAATTCCAACGGTGGCGATGGTGTTGTTTCAAACAAGGAAATTGAATCTATCGCGGACCTGAAGGGCAAAAAAGTGGCCTTCGAAGAAGGCTCAGTGTCGCAATTTTTTATCAATGCCCTGCTGCTGGAAGCCGGCATGACCCAGGACGACATTGAAATGGTCAACATGACCGCGACCGATGCCGGCGTTGCTTTTGTGGCAGGCAGGGTCGATGCCGCCGTCACCTGGGAGCCGCACCTAACCCAGGGCGAGCAAGCCGATCATGGCCGCCGTTTGGTGGATAGTTCGCAAAAGCCAGGATTGATTGTCGATGTGGTGGCGGTGACGGAAGAGACCATGCAGGAGCGAGGCGAAGAACTGCAGGCTTTTGTGCGTGGCTGGCAACGTGCCCTAGACTTTTTGGAGAGCAATCCGGATGAGGCCTACCAGATTATGTCGGATGGCGTTGGCGGATGGCTGTCGGATCCCGGTGAATTTAAAGCGGTGGTGACGGGTATCGAATATCTGGATATGGACCGGAACAAGGAAATGTTCGGAACCGACGGCGCGCCAGGCACACTCCATAATACCCTGGGCGATGCCATTACAATCTGGTCCGGCTTTGACAAGGTGCAGGTCGACGGACTTGCCCCCGACGATGTTATTGACTCCAGCTATATTCAATAAGCTGGTTCCAGCAACGCGGCGGTGTGCCCTCGATGAGAAACCTGTTCACGCCCAAAAAGCCGATCTCTCGTGGGTTGGAGATCGGCACCGGAGTGATTGTCAGCGGATCTATCCTCGCCGCTTGGTGCTTGGTGACTTACGGCGGAGTCGTAGAATCTGATTTCCTGCCGCGCCCGGACGAAGTCGTGACGGCCTTTGGCGTCGTTTTGGCCGATGGGTCCTTGTTGAAGCACACCGGCGTCAGTCTGACCGAAATCTATCTGGGATTTTTCCTATCTTCGATCATCGCCGTGCCCCTGGGACTCTTCATGGGCAGTTTTCGGATCGTGGCGGCAGCGGTCGAGCCGGTTGTCAATTTTATGCGCTATCTGCCGGTTACTGCCCTGATTCCCCTCCTCATATTGTGGATCGGCATTGGGATTGAAGAAAAAATCGCCGTGATATTTCTGGGTACCTTTTTTCAACAGATCGTGCTTTGTGCGGATGTTTCGCGGCAAGTCTCCGATGATCTTTACAACGTGTCTTATACCCTGGGAGCCAATCAGCGTCAGGTGATAACCCGGGTTATGTTGCCAGCCACGTTACCGGGTGTCATGGACACATTACGCGTGACCATGGGATGGGCCTGGACTTTCTTGGTAGTGGCCGAGCTAGTGGCAGCCTCTTCCGGCCTTGGTTACATGATTTTGCAAGCTATGCGGGGCCTGCATCCCGCTACCATTTTTGTGGGCATTTTCACCATTGGTTTTTTGGGCTTGATGACCGACCTGGCTTTTAAGTGGGCCAAACGCGCGTTGTTGCCTTGGACTGAAATGCGGTGAGGGGGCGCTAGCGATCATGGGTCAAGTTTCGATCAAAAACGTATCCCTGCGCTTTAGCTCGCCGAGGGTTGGAACAGTGGTGGCACTGCAAAATCTGTCCTTGGAGGTGCCGGATAATCAGTTTGCCGTGATCGTCGGGCCATCCGGCTGTGGCAAATCCAGCCTGCTGTATTTGATCGCTGGCTTGAATGAAGCCTCCGATGGCCACTGTGAAGTCGATGGAAATCCTATCAGTGGGCCCGGGGCTGATCGAGGTATGGTTTTTCAGAGCTATTCCCTCTTCCCTTGGCTGACGGTGCAAAAGAATGTGGAGTTTGGGTTATCCTTAGGGAACACCAGCCCTAAGGAACGGAGCGAGCGGGCCAAGCACTATATCAACGCAGTGGGGCTGAGTGGCTTCGAGGACGCTTATTCAAGTCAACTCTCCGGAGGCATGCAACAACGAGTGGCGATCGCACGGGCCCTGGCCAACGATCCAGAAGTCCTATTGATGGACGAGCCCTTCGGTGCGCTGGACAGCCAAACCCGCTCGATCATGCAAGAACTGTTGGTGAGCATCTGGGAGAATGAGAAAAAGACTGTTTTGTTTGTCACCCACGACATAGACGAGGCGCTATTTATTGGTGATGTGGTCTACGTCATGTCGGCCCGCCCCGGTGCGATCATCGACCGGGTCGAAGTCGCCCTAGACCGCCCGCGGCATTACGACGTGATCACAAGCACTCATTTCATCGATATGAAAAAAGGCATCATGGCCAATCTGCATCAAGAGGTGCAGCGATCAATGGCCATGGTTTGAATCGGGCCAGCCAAACTGACGATTTGGCTGATATCGACTGGATAGCAGTTCAGGAATTTGGAGCGATATATTATGACCGACACAATGACCGCCGCAGTGATGGTGAAGCCCAAAGAACCTTTGGAACTGCGTCAAATCCCCATACCCCAGCCCGGGCCGGGGAAAATACTGGTGAAGATCGAGGTGTGCGGCCTATGCCACTCCGACCTTCACTTTTGGCTCGGTGAGCATGAGATGCCGCGGGACTTGCCCGCTGTGTTAGGTCACGAGGGCATAGGAAGGATTGTTAAGCTCGGCGCCGGCGTCAGCCGTTGGAAGGAAGGTGATCGTGTTGGCGTTGGATACGTATACGGCACTTGTGGTTACTGCCGGCCCTGCCTGACGGGGCATGAGACCCACTGTACGAGCGTAAAGTGCACCGGCGTTGACGCTGAAGGCTGTTTTGCTGAGTACGCGGTTTTACGCGAAGATTGGGCCACCTCCATTCCCGACAGCCTCGATGTGACCGAGGCGGCACCCCTTCTTTGTGCGGGGGTGGCCGCATATAGCGCGACCCGCAAAGCCGCGCTGGAGCCGGGAGAATTGGCGGTGGTGTTTGGTGCCGGTGGCTTGGGCACCTATGCCATCCAATTGGCCAAGAGCTTCGGCGCTCGCGTGGCAGCAGTAGACGTTTCTGACGACAAACTCTCTCACGCCAAGGACTGCGGCGCCGATTTTTTGATTAAGGCAGACGAGAATGCCTGCAAAAAAATTAGAAATCTTGGTGGTGCCGACGCCAGCTTAAATTTCGCGCCCGTGGCCGCGAGCTGGCGTCAAATGGTCGAAGGAGCAGGACCACGAGGCCGATTGGTCTTGGTATCCTTGCCGAATCAGAAACTAACCTTTGATGCTGCCGAAGTTATAGAAAATGGGCTTCAAGTCATGGGAAGCGCCGATGGCTCACGCCAAGAACTGCGACAACTAATGGAATTAGCGGCAAGCGGTCGCATCCGCAGTGTTGTTGAACGAGTGCCCTTCGAGGCCATAAACAGTTCATTTGAACGATTGGCCGCTGGCGAAGTGAAAGGACGCTTGGTTATTGATATGCGCTAAACTGCCGCATCAGATTTGATCGAACTGGTCTTTTTTTGTCCTTTTGAAGGCTTTAGCCAATTGTCTACAGTCTAAACGGAAAATAGATCTTGATAATCGACCTGCTGTTTTTTTTCGGGATAAAAAAATAACAAAAAGATAATGCCAAAATTTTTGCGCGCGAGTCAGATGAGCCGCGCTGAGCGGCCCCGCGTCCGTTTTGGAGCCTGGGAAGGACCCGGTCACCTAGATCACCTGTCCATTACGGTCTAGATTTTGTGCGTTGGTCTGAGGCCAAGCCTAGGCTTTAGTAACCTTCACACGCCGCCGGAAGAGGCGCTCAAGAATATGGACTATATTTCTTTCGACCCAGTTCACATGGAAGCTGGACTGGGCCTCTAGCACGATTCGTGAATCGCTAAATTCGATCATTCGAAGCGGCTCAATGAACTTTTCCATCGCCGGTTCGGGAATTTCGACCCTCAGTTTGTTCTTGGCCATAGTCCAACGGGACTGGGAACTGTCCCGCAAACCTCTAGCCATAACCTCGGCACAGCCCCTGCCAAAGTTCTCTGTTACTACCGAAGATTCCTTTGATACTGGGTCAGCGGGGTCTTCTTCATCCAAGGAATCTCTAGATTTTGATTGGGCGGACATCTTAAGCTCTTGAACGGCACCGGACGTTGACCAAGGAAAACTGATCAATCCATATTTGCTGTGGGCCTGGGCAAAGTCGATCCGGTATGTGGTGCCGCGTCCACCTTTGCCCCCTGGATTCGATCGCCTTGCCGGCTTTTCGACTTTTAAGACACCGTCATCACGAAATTTCTCCAAATACCTTTGAACGGTCCGGACGCTCATTTTGGATTCAGCGGCCAGCCGCTCAACAGTTGGGTAAGCGTTTCCACCCTGTTGATTGGCATGGTGGGCGAGGCAAACCAGCAAAAATGACGGGCTCCTGCCGAGCTTAAGCTGCATCGCCTGATTTACGGCCACGCTACTCATGTCGCCCTCCAATCCCGGCTAAGAAGTTTGGCTATGACCGATCGAGCTGAGGATTGGAGGTGGAGTTGAACAATCCTGGCCGAAAGAGGCGTCCAGGATACCCTGTTTGTCATATCCATTAAACTTGCGCCTCACTTAACGGGAGATCGTCGCATTCCTGCTTTAGCTGTTCCAGCAGGAGAACCTCAGCGGTGAAATCCGCCTCACCACCCAATCCAGATGCGTCCAGAGAGGACCAAAGATTGCTCCGCCGCAGGGTAGCAAGATGGGGCAGCAAATGCCGCCGAACCTGGTCAGGAGCGATTCGATCAAGGAGTTCCATGAACGCATCCATGACTGACACTAGCGCCACTACGGCATCAGAAAGCTGTTCCTTATCGCCATCAGATTCGGGCATCATTTCTTGAATCGGCTGACTGATATTAGCTTCGACCCGGTCCGCAGATACGGTTCGACGATCAAGGAACTCGGGTATGTCAGTCAGATTTTCTTCTGGCGTCGACTTGCCGATGTTGTCCGTTTTCATTTTCGCCACCGAACCATGCCGAGTGCGGTACATCCGGCCCTGGATCACTGTGCTAATATCACAGTGAGACTTGCGGATGCGGCTGACCAAGTTATTGCTTACTGCGCAATAACGGGCAATCTGGCGGTCAGACCATTGAGACCATTCAGGGTCTTCCAATAGGGTCACCACCGCACGACGTTTATCGCTATTGGTGCGCCTTAGGCCATGCTGAGCATTGGCGCCAACAGAATGGAGAATGGCATCGCGCTGGCTGCCAGGCACGACGTCAGCTGCGATGTCCGCTTTGCCCAGTTCATTGGCAGCAAACAGGCGATGAAACCCATCTGCTAGCCAATAGTCTGCCCCATCCCAGAAAAGCGTGACGGGTGGAAACTCTTTTCCGTTCTCCATGGCCTCGGCATATTCTTTGACCAATTCTTCTGACATATTGCAGCGTGGCTGTGTGCCGCCATCAGTTCGAATTTCAGCGATGGAGATCTGTTGCGAACTTTTGCTTGTGTGGTCCAAAGCTGAGGTCGGTGCGTCGCTTAGCGGGGTTTTTTCTTTATCCCTATTTGGAATCCCTTTTGGGTGACAGCTGCTGACACCCGTGACGCCAATTTTGGCACTGCTGGGATCAAACCTGTCACCCTTCATTGGGTCAGGAGGGGCGTCACCTTGATGGCATCCCTCGGCATTGAAATCGACCATTAAACACCTCCCAGATCGCTTGTGGAGGCTCGCTTGTGGGCTGCGAGCCAAGCGTCCAGATCGGCCCTTTCGTAGATAACGGCGCGGCCAATTTTGGCATAGATAGGACCGTCACCTGAAAGACGAAGCTTTTCAAAAGTACGCGGCGAGAGGCCGGTGTATTCAGCCGCTTGAATTGTTCGCATCCTGAGCGGAAAGATCTCTAAGGACATAGTCGTCTCCGTAAAAGATTGGCGTATTCGGAGACGCTACAGCGGGCAAATTAACTGGTCGATTAGTGATCTGAATAATTCTCTAGTGTATTAAGTTGGGCACTGTTAGATAATATAATGTATTTTTTTCAATTACTTAGACTCGTTCCAATTGATGAATTTACACCCATGTCATTCTAAATCTTAATATGATGGTCGTGGAGCCTCATATCGCCTTAGTATCTCAATTTCCTGATCACCCAAAGGCGTTAGCCCAATGTAGGCATGCTCCAAGGGCAACTTGTTTGGAATCAACCAAGAATCCCGTTTGCTAAGGAGCGGCTTTTTTTGAGGTTTGGAAACAAATGAAAGCGCCCAACCCTGGCCGGTCCTCGCGCTTGAAAGGATCGTCGGAAAGTCTTCAACGATCAATTGCGCAAACCGTTCGTTTGTCATCTGGTTTTGCACGCTCCAATTAATTACGGAAGCACAAAGGTGACAAACAGGTTTGTAACTGCTCCATATTTTCAAAATTCTCGTGCGATCATTGGGTATAGCTTTGTGAGCGTCTTTGCTTTTGTCAGGCCTACTCATTTCTAAGAGAAAGGCCGATTTGTTTATGCTTGGATTTATACCTAGCCTCGGCCCATAAGAGCTAAGCCGCATAAGATTACTAAATAGAAACCCTGTAACCATCCAACCATCCAGCGATTTGTCCCACTCTTTTTTGAGCTGCCGCATGGGAGGCGATTCTGCCAATGCAGCAATGCCACCGTAACGGTCTAGAAGCCTCTTGAGCGTTGAATCGTCGCTATTTCCAAGTGCAGAGCCAGTTCGTGTAACCAAGAACTGATTCCTTTTTTGCTCGTTTTTTGGCCACAGCATGATCGCAGTCACTTCAAAAAGTGCGCGGATCTGTCCTTCTTCTGTTGTAATGTCTCCAAATGGTATGTATGGCAATTCAGCTTTTTCCCGAACTAAGAAATCCCGCTAAGCTCTCCGAAACCTTTTCCGCAGCCGCCTGCGCTGGATCTTGACCGACATGAACATATCTTTGCGTGGTCGAGGGCTGGGTGTGGCCCAAAAGTTTGCCGACGATGGGCAAGCTTTCCCCAAGCCCAATGGCACCAGACGCATAGCTGTGGCGAAGATCATGAAGTCTCACACCCTCTAATTTAGCTCTTTTGCGAATGCGGCGCCAGGGTCTTTGAAGGTCCGTCAGGTGGGCCCCAGGTAGACGGCCGCGGATTACATAGGGGTTCTCCGGATCTCTTTCGATGGCATTCAGGACCTCTCGTACCGCGTCGCCAATATAGACGGTCTTAGCCCCTGTCTTGGAATCCGGCAGCCTGATCCGCTCTCCAATGTAGTCCCACTTGAGGGTCAAGATCTCTGACAGCCGGCAGCCGGTCAGAAGGAGAAGGCGAATAGCGGCAATGGCAGCTGGTGTTTCTGACCCCTCTGCTTCCACCTCACGTAAAGCCTGACCCAAGCGCTGGATCTCTTCTGGGGATAAAAAGCGCTCTCGCTTTTCCTCCTGGTATTTTTTGACGTGACGGCAGGGGTTGGAACTGTCTGCTCGTAGACCCCACACTTCTGCCATATTGAACATCTTGGACAGCACTCCGAGAGCCCGATTGGCCTGATAGGGAATGTCCCTCAGATCGTGATGGAACTTGGCTACATCCGCCCGATCAATCTCGTGGATTTTCATTTGGCCCATGGCTGGGTTGATGAATAGTTCTACGGCTCGGCGATATTCATACTGGGTGCTGGGCTTACAATGGCTGGCGGCATAGTCATCCAAAAAGCGTTTGCCCAGATCCGCGACGGACAGGGCATTGCGCTCTCGTCTAAGGGCGGCAGAAGGATCCTTTCCATGTAGGACCTCTGACAAGAGTTCAATGGCCTTTTTACGGGCCTTTTCTGGCGTCATGGGACCATGGCGGCCAAAGGTGACCCGACGAGTCCGCCCCTTTACCCGATACTGGATCATGTATGATTTTTGGCCCGTCGGGAGGACCCGAATGCCAAAGCCGGGCAGCTCACTATCGAAGATGAAATAGTCCGTCTCGCGGGCCTTGGCGGCATCGACGGTTCTTTTGGTCAATTTGGGCATGGAAGCAATATGGAAGCATATGGTGGAAAGTCGTAGCGTACTCAAGGGTAACCAGGAATGCATCAAATGTCAAAATATACTAACGATATCATATAGAAAGCGTAGATAGGCGTAGTTTAGGAAACTACAGGAGACAACTCAATCTCAAACTCATAACCTGAAGGTCGCAGGTTCAAATCCTGCCCCCGCAACCAAATTTCAATGACTTAACAGGTCTCGAACAACGAGGCCTTTTCTATGTCCGCATTGTGTCCGAAATGACTAAGACGGAGAAACACCCAAAGTACCGCCCGCACTCGGCGGCCATGCCCTAAAATGCCGATACCAGGCCTCTGGAAGCAGCGTTGAAGCAAAGCAACCCAATTCATGGCACTTTGCTCAGTAGAACGCCAGATAGGGCGAGGCGAATGTTGTACCCAAAACTTCTGCTTTGTACCCAATTGCGGACCTAAGCACCCCAATGATCTTGGGGTAACTTTTTACCCAAAACGGTCATTCTGGGATTAGCTTCAACGGAAAAAATTGACTGGTACGGCCTGCTCGGCCGCTCCTATTGCGAAGCAAATGTCATAAAAAACCGTGATTTACTTGAAATTACCGCATCTTTTAAGTTTGCTGGACCTAACTCTTCCTCTCGTGCTCAGCACCTTACCTTTGGTTAGCATTGGGCAAAATTTTTGGATTGTTGAGGCGCGTCACAAAACCGATTGATCAACTTTAGTGATCAAAGCGCAATCTGTATCAAGATTTAAGTTCTTAGATAGTTGCACTCTGAAGAGAGCAACTGATGGTCGCCGAAGGTTTTGTCATGTCGAATTTCAGAATGCCCTGTTGCACGAACATCACAAGAATTATCGGCCTCCTTTTGGGCCTAAGCGTTTTCTGGACAGCAGAGCTGATGGCGCAAAACAGTTCGCAAAGATCTGAAAATGAGATACGGGGGTCGGAATCAGAACACCGTTCGAGCTTGCCAGGCGATTTGGTCGACCTATTCGGTAAAAGGGTGTTGGATGTGCAGGGTCACGTTCACCGACTCGGTTTAGACGGACAAGGGGCAGCAGGGGCGCTGTCACCGTTTGTTTTGATTTTCCTCGACCGAGATTGTCCGGTTTCCCGACGTTATGCGCCTGACCTCAACGAATTCTACAGACAAGCCCAAAAAAGGGGCGCGCGTTTTTACGGGGTCCTGGCCGATTCACCTCTCTCGGCGAAAGAGGCGGGGGAATTCGTAAAAGACTACGGCTTTGAATTTCCCATTCTGTGGGATCCCTCTGGCGATCTTGCCGCGGAACTGGAACCGATTGCGACACCCGAGGCTTTTGTCGTTTCTCCAGACAGCGAATTGATTTACCGAGGCAGATTAGATGATCGCTTTGCCAGCCTTACCGAGTTGCGGCACGAAATCAAATCGCACGATCTGATCATGGTTATGGAAAAACTCGCGAGCGGAGATGAGATCGCACCCCGACAAACCCAGCCCATCGGTTGCTTGTTTCCTCCCTGGGACGCTAGTTTACCTGAACAGGTCACCTTCACGCGTCACATCGCGCCAATTGTAACCGCCAATTGCAGCGAATGTCATCGCAACGGCAGCGTGGCTCCTTTTCCATTGGAGTCTTTTGAACAGATCAAGCGCCGCTCTCAAATGATCGAGTTTGTGACCGCAGAAGGGATAATGCCACCCTGGCCCGCATCAAAAAATGTCGGAAATTTTCGCGATGAACGACATCTGAGTGATCGGCAAAAGGCTCTGCTCTCTAATTGGGTGAAGCAGGGTACGCCTCGCGGAGATCCGGAAGAGATCTTGCCGGCTACGAGGTGGCCGTCAAAGGACTGGTTGATGGGAGAGCCAGACCTAGTCATCGAAATGGAACAAGACTTTCATATTCCCGCCGGCGGCGATGACATCTACCGATACTTCGTGATCCCGGTGGAATTGCACGAGGACCAACATATTGTGGGTTTGGAGTTTCGGCCGGGTGATCCACAAGCAGTCCATCATTCGCTAGTTTACATCGACTACACGGGCCGTGCACGGGATCGAGATGCTGCTGACTCGGAATACGGATTTTCAGTCTTTGGAACCGGCGGCTTCATGGACTCATTCAATCCGGACAACGCCGTCTATTTGGGCGGCTGGGCACCTGGAATTGATCCTATCGATTTGCCGCCCGGTCATGGCGTGCCCCTCAAGGGCCGATCAGGGGATGCGGTCTTCGAAGTGCACTACCGTCCCACAGGAAAACCAAGCAAGGATCGTTCGCGCATCGGCCTTTATTTTACCAAGGAACCCATCTCGCACATCGTGGCGGGAACCGTTGCGGGTACGCTAGACGTGGACATAGCACCGGAGGATTCCAACTACTGGCGGCAGGTCTATATGGATGTGCCGGCCGATATGAAACTTATCGGCGTATCGCCTCATATGCACTATCTTGGCAAAGAAGTGAAAGCAGTGGCTACCCTACCCGACGGATCTGACTTGCCCCTGCTGCATATTGAGAACTGGAATTTTCGATGGCAAAATGTCTATGTCTATCGCGAGCCTTTAGAAATCCCGGCCGGTAGTCGGATCAATGCATGGTTTAAATTTGATAACTCTTCACAAAACCCCAGCAATCCTCACGTGCCACCAGGCCGAGTGAGGTGGGGTTGGTCATCGGATCAAGAGATGTGCGAGCTATGGATGCGGTTTGTCACGAAAGATGCTCAGGATCGCGAGTTGGTGCGCCACGCGGGAAATCAATCCTGGCGCCGACCCGCAAACGTGACGCGAGCGCCGCCGGACTGAGGCCTTTGCAGTCGGGGTCAGCTTTTTTAAGATGGCGCAGGGCAACAGCGGTTCATAAGGAGTAAAGCAAAAGTGCCGAAGAACTCAAAGCTATCGCTGAGATGCGGGGCCGTTGGAACCAAGCTCAGGCCGCACTTTTTGACCCTGCTTTCAGGCTTATTCCTGTTGGCCGTTTTATCGTCTGCCAAGGCGGAGCTGGTTTTTAAACCTATACCGACACAATTTATCGCGGCCTTGGGTGACAAGGAGGCTATTGCGGGCACCGGTGCTGAGCACTGGGGACTGTGGCGGGTTGACCCCGGACCTCGCGGGGTCTGGCTTGACGACTATGATGCATTGAAAGCGGCAAACGGAAAGGCGCCTAAGGGATGGCAGTTTGACGGCACCGATTGGTGGCTGGAGGAAAACGGGTTGATTATGGAGCAGCCGGTTTTTTCGATCAAACCGGGCAAGTACCTCGTGACGGGCGACCGCGAGGTAATCACAGTATTGACCATAGAGGAACCCGGCAAGGATGGTGCGATGGCATGGAGTCTGGACAATGATGCCACGCTTTATGATGTGACCCATCTTAGGTGCCGATCAGCACGCTATACACCGCTATTTGGCGGCGAGTCGTGTTCGCCCGCCAATGCATCGAGCACAGCTTTTCCCGTGCGGCCAGGTGGCATTATGCCGTCGGTCCCTGGGTGCAAAAAGCAAGACTACGCCGTATTGTTCTTGATCGCCGTGGCGTTAGAGGAATAGGGCGGCGTTCCGAAAGAGTTTTCCGCGTGGCGTTTGTACAAAGTTGCGCTGAGAAAAACTTATATCGATCACCGCAGAAGACCATCGGGCAGGGAGAAAGATACTTCCCATCGCGAAAGTCTGACTCGCCAGATTCATTGCGGCCGAAAGGTTTGCAAGCAGAAATCCCCGTTCCATCTCCTGTCTATTGAGCAAGCTGTGCAAAGTTGCTCGATCACTTAGGTGAGAGGCTGATAGCGCCAACCAGTTTGCGATGTTGAACGCCAAGAGGTGTTTCAAGATTGATATGATGAAAAAAGGCATGACTCTGATCTCCGCTGATCCGACGGCCACAGCAGATTTTCTGTTCGATGTGCTTATGAGGGACGGTGCGGTGATTATCAAGAACTGCGCGTCGCAAGAACAGGCCGCTATGGTAAAACAACAACTAAGGCCAGTTTTTCGGGCCTTCGGTACTGGGCAATTCAATGATTTCAACGGACATAAAACTCTTCGCATAAACAACGTCCTCTCCCATGCACCCGCTGTAGCCGACTTGGTCGAGAACTCTAGGGTTTTGGAGGTCGCCGACGCGGTTCTGCTGCGGAACTGCCTAAATTATCGTCTGGGCAGTTTGACCGGGATAGAGATCCTGCCGGGGGAAGACGAACAGAAACTTCATAGAGACGATCAAATCTATCCACTCCGTGTCCCGGGATTAGAACTACAGATCAGTGTCATGTGGGCTTTAGATGAATTTACCTCGCAGAACGGCGCAACTAAGGTTGTTCCAGGCAGCCATCTCTGGTTAGAGCCTCACCAAATTGCCTTGGACAATACCGAGCCGGCGGTTATGCCTCCAGGATCGGCCTTGATTTACTTGGGCTCTACTTTGCACGGCGGCGGCGCAAACAAATCAGCTCTGCCTCGTGCAAAGTAGAGCCCAAGTAAATCAAGGCCGATCCTGGAGGCATAACCGCCGGCTCGGTATTGTCCAAGGCAATTTGGTGAGGCTCTAACCAGAGATGGCTGCCTGGAACAACCT
>JBCCHN010000030.1:0-47757 GCA_039028695.1 Pseudomonadota bacterium | reverse complement strand
GTTTTCCTATAGCCACTAAAGGGAAAAGATCGCCGTCGCCACGGTTCATTTGGCAACCTTCGCTAACCTCTGCGGATCCCAGAGAAAAGGCAAAAGGGAAAAATGCCCGAGACTGGATACCTTTTTGATGTTGTCGTCATATTGCTGGCGGCCGTGGTTGCTGTATCCATTTTTCAGCGTCTCCGCCTCGGTGCGGTCTTGGGCTATTTGGTCGGCGGGGCCCTGATCGGGCCCTCGGGTTTCGGTTTGGTCAGCAACCTGGAAAACACCCAGGCCCTTGCCGAGTTGGGGGTGGTGTTCCTGCTGTTCGCGGTGGGCTTGGAGTTGCCCTTTTCCCGCATCAAGCTTATGCGTGGTCCGGTTTTCGCCTTGGGCGCGGCGCAAGTCTTTGTCACCTCTCTTGCCATTGCCGGTGTCGCCAACCTGGCGGGCCTACGCCTGCAGGCCGCAGCCATCATCGGGGTTGGCTTGGCGCTGTCGTCCACGGCCATCGTGCTGCGCATGCTTTCGGACCGGGATGACTTGAACTCCCAATTCGGGCGTTCGGCCTTTGCCGTGTTGCTCTTACAAGATCTCATGGTCGGGCCTTTCCTGGTCGGAGTCGTGGCGCTGGGCCAACCGGGAGATTCGGTTTTTGCCGCTTTGGGCGAATCGGGCCTAAAAATGGTCGCCGCGGTCATGGCCATCTTGGGGGTGGGCCGAATTGTGCTGCGGGGCCTCTTTGCCCAGGTGGCGGCGACGCGCGAACCGGAAATCTTTGCCGCGCTCACACTTTTTATCGCACTCGCCGCCGGCATGATCACCCACGAGGCAGGCTTGTCCATGGCCTTTGGCGCATTCCTGGCGGGCATGTTGTTGGCCGAGACCCAGTTCCGCCATCAGGTTCATGCCGACATCCAGCCATTCCGTGGCCTTCTGCTGGGTCTTTTTTTCATGACCGTTGGCATGGCCATCAACTTGAAAATTGCCTGGGAAAATATCGGTTGGATCCTATTGATGGCGGCAGCGCTTATCATCGGCAAAGCCGTGATCCTAACCACCCTGGCCCGTCTATTTGCCCTCTCCAAACCCGATTCTCTCCATTTGGGATTACTCCTATCGCAAGGGGGCGAATTTGCTTTTGTCCTTTTGGGCGCTGGGGTTGCCGCCGGACCGCTTAGGATGGCCGATGCGCAGATCCTCGTAGTGGCTGTGGCGGTCACAATGATGGTAACCCCTTTGCTTGCCGTCTTGGGCCGTCGCCTTTCACAGAGAATGACAAAGGAAGCTACCCCTTCGATCGAGGATATTCCCGAGGAGGTCGGTGCCCTCCGCGATCATGTCATCATCGCTGGATTCGGGCGGGTGGGAAATGCGGTCGCGCAGAGTCTGAGTGACGCGGGTGCATCTTACGTGGCGCTCGATTTAGACCCCCACCGCGTCGCCCAAGCGCGCAAAAGCAACCAGCCCATCTATTACGGGGACGCCACCCGGCCGGACGTTTTAGCGGCAGTGAACCTGGACAAGGCGCGTGCTTTAGTGGTGGCCATGGATAGCCCCAAGGCTGCCCTGCAGACTGTCGCCATGGTGCGCTATATCTTCCCCGACATCCAGGTCTATGCCCGCGCCAAGAACGAGGCTCATGCACGCGAGCTGGAAGAGGCCGGTGCCTATCAAGTGGTGCCCGAACTGGTTGCCACAGGCGTCAAACTGGCCGGATCGATCATCGACAGCAAAAAATAAACGGCCGACCTCAGCAATCAATCTCAGCAATCGACCAAGTCAGAGCAATTCACGCAAAGATGCGTCAGGTAAATGCATCGGGCATGGAGTCCTTGCGCTGGCGCATGAAGTCCAGGAGGGCCTCATCCACCGCCGGGTCAATCGCGGGCGCCTCGTATTCCGCCAGGGTTTTACGGACCAAGCCATTGGCGCGCTGCATGGCGTCTTTAGCGCCTTCTGCCTCCCACTGTTCGAAAGAATTGTTATCGGCGATGCTGGAGCGGAAAAAGGCCGTTTCGAAATTGGCCTGCGTGTGGGCACACCCAAGGAAGTGACTGCCCGGACCCACTTCGCGAATGGCGCTCATCGCCTGGCCATTTTCGGTCAGGTCGTAACCGCCGGCCATCACCTGCATCATGCCCAACTGATCCGCATCAATCATGAACTTCTCATAGGACGAGACCAAACCACCTTCCAGCCAACCCGCCGCATGGAGCACGAAATTCACTCCTCCAAGCAGGGTCGGCAAAATTGTCTGACTGCTTTCCTGAGCCGCTTGCGCATCGGGCACCTTGGAACCGCACAGGGATCCGCCCGAGCGGAAGGGAACACCCAAACGTCTGGCAAGCTGGCCCATGCCATAGAGCACCATGGCCGGCTCGGGCGTCCCGAAGGTGGGTGCGCCCGACTGCATGGAAACGGACGAAGCAAAGCTGCCCATAACCATGGGTGATCCGGCCCGAACCAATTGGGAAAAGGCCAGGCCCGCCAGCGCCTCGGCCAAGGTCTGGGTCATCACCCCAACGGGCGTGACCGGCGCCATGGCGCCTGACAGGATAAAGGGCGAAACTATGCAGGCCTGATTGTGGCGGGCATAGACCTTCAATGCTCCCAACATTGTCTCGTCGAAGGTCATGGGCGAGTTGGCGTTGATCAAGTTGACCACCACCGTGTTGTTTTCCACGAAGTCGTCGCCAAAAACGATCTTGGCCAGGGAAATGGTGTCTTCGGCCCGCTCGGGCGCCGTCACCGAGCCCATGAACGGCATATCGGAGTAACGCAGGTGGCTGTAGACCATATCCAAATGACGCTTATTCACCGGAATGTCCACGGGCTCGCACACCGTGCCGCCTGAGTGATGCATGGCGGGAACCGAATAGGCGAGCTTCACGAAGTTTTGGAAGTCCTCAATCGTGGCATAGCGCCGGCCCTGCTCCAAATCTCGGACAAAGGGCGGCCCATAAACCGGCGCGAAGACCGTATTTCGCCCGCCGATCTGAACCGAACGCTCGGGATTGCGCGCGTGCTGGGTGAATTCCGATGGTATGGTTTCGCACAGCTTGCGGCACAGCCCGCGGGGAAACCGGACCCGTTCGCCTTGCACATCGGCACCAGCGTCGCGCCAAAGCTGAAGCGCCTCCGCGTCGTCGCGAAACTCGATACCGATTTCCTCCAACACGGTGTCCGCGTTGTGCTCGATCAGTTCCAGAGACTCTTCGCTCAGGGGCTCAAAGAAGGGTATTTTCCGCCGGATATAGGACTGTTTCGCCGAATGTCCGCCGGTTCGCTTGGCACGCCGCGCATCGGCGCCACCCCCGCTTCGGCCGCGCCGGGACCGGCGCTGATCTGTCGCTGTTTCGCTCATTTCGTCGTCCAAAAAAGGGCTTCAATTTCGTTGCTGTAAACTCTTCGAGGAGCCATTCAATGCCCCAAGCAAGACAGGCGGAGCCTTCACCCGCATGCCGCAGTGAATTATTTCACCCGGCAGGGCCTGCTCTGTCGCCGTGGCGACGGGGAACCACGCATAAGCGGCGTCCCTTGCCGCTGCCGCCCATAGAAGCCTTTGTTTTCGACAGATAACCCGACATTTTTGAGAGATTGCCCTTGGAACATTGCGCTGTCAGGGTGTTAGACGAAACAGTATTGCCGCGCCTTCAGGCGTAATGGTCTCAAGCGGGGGTCAAGATGAAAACACAGGCTCGGGTGGTCGTTGTCGGGGGCGGCATCGTTGGGGTAAGCATCCTCTATCATCTGGCCAAGATGGGATGGAGTGACGTGGTTTTGTGCGAACGCACCGAGCTCACCGCCGGCTCTACCTGGCATGCCGCCGGACTTTTGCCCCTATTCAATCTGAGCTACAGCATCGGTAAAATGCATCAGTACTCAGTGGGCCTCTATAAGACCCTAGAGGCCGAGACCGGCCAAGACGTTTCCTTCCACGCCTGTGGCAATCTTCGGGTTGCCACCAATCAGGATCGCATGGACGAGTATCAGACCTATTGCGGTACGGCCCATGGAAGTGGGGTAAATTTTGAGATTTTGTCCCCGGCGGAAGTGAAAGCCCTTTGGCCCTTCGCCGAAACCAGCGATATGATCGGCGCTCTCTTCCACCCGGACGATGGACACATCGCCTCGGCCGACCTGACCAATGCTCTGGCCATCGGCGCCCGACAAAGGGGCGCGAAGATCTATCGGCACACGGCGGTTACCAGCATCGCGCAAAAAGCCAATGGCGAATGGCTGGTCCACACTGACAAGGGCGACATTGCCTGCGAGCATGTGGTCACGGCGACAGGAAACTATGCTCGCCAGACCGGCGCTATGGTGGGCCTGGACCTGCCTGCCATCCCCATCTGCCATCAGTATATTGTCACCGATTCCCATCCGGCCATCGTCGAGCGGCATCATCAGGGCTTGCCCGAAATGCCGATTTTGAGAATTCCGGACGGGCGTTACTATCTGCGTCAAGAACACCAGGGACTTATTTTCGGCTGCTACGAAAAGGGCGCGCCGGCCTGCTTTGTGGATGGGGTGCCCGACAGCTTTGGGCAAGACCTTTTCCCCAGCGACATTGACCGCCTGCAGCCCCACATCGAGGCCGCTATGGAGAGGGCGCCTATCTTTGCCGAAGTGGGCCTTAAGGATGTGATCAACGGTCCAATCATGTACACGCCGGACGGTGCCCCACTCATCGGACCGGCTTGGGGCTTAAAAAATTACTGGCTCAGCGAAGGTCATTCATTTGGCATCACGGCCGCCGGCGGCGCCGGGAAATACCTGGCCGAATGGATCATCAATGGCGAACCCTCAATCGATCTCCTTGACGTGGACCCACGCCGCTTCGGCGCTTATGCCGATAAAGACTATGCCAAGGCAAAAAACGAGGAGGCCTACGAGCATGTCTTTATCATCCATTACCCGGACGAGGAACGCCCAGCTTGCCGCCCCGCCAAAACAAGCCCCTGTTACGAGCGCATGGAAAGCGCAGGAGCAGTATGGGGTCAGGACTATGGCTGGGAGCGGCCCAACTGGTTCGCGTCGGACGGCGTGGAGCGCCGAGATGTCTGGTCCTTCCGCCGCACAAATTATTTTGAGCCCGTGGGCCACGAGGCCAGGCTTGTTCGCGAAGCGGTCGGGCTAATGGACCTCACGCCGCTGGCAAAATTTGAGCTATCCGGACCCGGCGCGGAAGCTTACCTCGACCGCCTGGTCGCCAATGCGCTGCCAGGAGAGGAAGGGCAAGCCTGCCTGGCCCACGCTCTCACCCAAACGGGCGGCGTGCGAAGCGAATTCGTTATCACACGATTAGGCGCCGAGCGCTTCTATCTGACGTCGGCCAGCCGTGCCGAACGCTTTGACCTGGATCTCTTGCAAAAGAACCTGTCCGGAGACGAATCAGTCCGCCTGGAAAATCAAACTGACAAGTGGGGCGTGTTTTTAATTGCCGGGCCCCGGTCTCGCGACCTGTTGCAAGCGATAACCGACCAGGATCTTTCAAATGAGGCCTTTCCCTGGTTCAGCGCGCGACAGGCGGCAATCGGCATCGACAACCATATTCGCGCGCTCAGGATCAGCTATGTGGGGGAACTGGGCTGGGAGCTGCACCACCCCATAGAGGCTCAAAACCACATCTATGATGTGCTCTTGCGCGCCGGCCAGGACCACGGGCTCGGTCTTGTTGGTATGCGAGCGATCAACGCTTTGCGAATTGAAAAATCCTATCGGGCTTGGGGTCGGGAATTGAGTCGGGAATACAACGCGCTGGAAACAGGCCTGGATACATTTGTGCAACTTGACAAAGGTGAATTTGTGGGACGAAAGGCCCTTGTACAACAGAAACAGCAAGGAAAGGCGATTTCCTTTGCAACCTTAGAGGTTTGGCCCGAGGAAAGGGCCGGGCGCGGCGTGGCGGACTGTCGCGGCAATGAGCCGCTCTTTAAAGACGGCCAGATGGTGGGACGCTGCACATCAGGCACCCATAGCCATAATCTCGATAAATCATTGGCCTTGGCTTACGTGGAGCCCGACCATTGTAGCCCCGGTACCGACCTGGAGGTGGAAATTTTGGGCCAGCGGTTTCCCGCCAAGGTTATTGGCAATTCCCCCTGGGACCCTGAGAACCGCTGCCTGCGCAGCTAGAGACTAGTTTCTCGCGTCCTGTGTCAGGTTTGGGTAAGGGCTAGAACGTCAATTTCTCAAAAAATGATGTATTAATTGACTAATCCACACACTCTCTTGCGCAAATAAGATCGAGGCCCTACTATCCCGTGATGGTCTGATTGCTCCATGACCCGGTTTCTGTTGATCATGTGGCTTATGTCATACTATTAATTATATGATTTCAATTATTTAAGAGGATGCTCTGAATGTCTGATCGGCTGCAAAATCTGCTTTCTGAGAAAGCCTGTGTGCTGGCCGATGGTGCGACCGGCACAAACTTTTTTGCCCTTGGCCTGCAGCATGGCGACGCACCTGAGCTATGGAATCTGGATCATCCCGAGAAGGTAATGATCCATTATCGTTCCTTCATAGACGCAGGGTCGGACCTGATCCTCACCAACTCCTTCGGCGGCACCCGAAATCGGCTTAAACTCCATAAAGCCGAGAACCTTTGCCGGGACATCAATCAGCGCGCGGCCGAGCTGGCTCATCAAGCCTGTGCCGCCGCCGGTCGGCCAGAGGTTATTGTGGCAGGCTCTATGGGGCCGACCGGCGATCTCTTCGAGCCTCTGGGTCCTTTGACCATCGAAGCCGGAATGGAGGCCTTCGCCGAACAGGCGCAAGGCTTGGCCGCAGGAGGCGCGGATCTGTTGTGGATCGAAACTCTATCATCCATAGACGAGGTCAAGGCGGCCGTGAGCGGTGCCGCCACAACCGGTTTGCCGCTGGTGGTGACTTTGAGTTTCGACACCAACGGGCGAACCATGATGGGTGTCACCCCGGCTCAAATGGCAGAGCTGACCCATCAACTCCACCCCAACCCGGTGGCCTTCGGCGGCAATTGCGGAACCGGTGCCGCAGAGTTGGTGGCAGCCCTCTTGAACATGAGCGAATCCGCCCAGGAGGGAGACGTAATGGTGGCCAAGAGCAACTGCGGCATCCCGGAATTTGTCGACGGAGAGGTGGTCTACAACGGCACACCCGAGTTGATGGCCGATTATGTGCGCTTAGCCGTAGACTGCGGAGCCCGCATCATCGGCGGATGCTGCGGAACGACCCCTGATCACATTCGAGCCATGCGGGTGGCAATGGACGACCATGTCAAAGGTGACAAGCCAAGTATGGAGACCATTGGCAAGCGGCTCGGATCCATCTCGGACGGCGCTAATCAGCAACAGGCTGGCGGCTTAGGGGCTTTGCCCAAGGGCCGCAAACGGGGAAGCCGTCGCCGGGGCCGGGGAGAGGATCGCCCGTCGGCGGATTTTTAGGGCGACTCCTGCCAAAATTAGACATAGGCTCGCGGTTTCGATACCACCTGGATCTGCCGCATGCGCAACTTCGCCCTAGAGACCTATTTCTCCCGCTGGGAGTTTAAGGCCCGTTACCATCTGACCGCCTCAGACATGGAGAGTCTGAGGCTTTCTGCACTGCTGGAAATGGCCAGTCCCGCGGATCGCGCCGCATATGAAGAGGTTTGGCTGGGTTATACCGAGACCTATGGCCTGCCCGAGCTGCGCGCGGAGATCGCCAAGACCTATGACGGGCTTGCACCCGAGGACATTCTCTGTTTCGCCGGAGCCGAGGAAGGCATCTACGCGGCCATGCGGGTGATGTTGTCGGCAAATGACCATGTCATCGTCGCCGTGCCCAATTACCAGGCAGCCGAGACCCTGCCCCTGGATATCTGTGAGGTCACTGGGGTTCCTTTGGACCCGGACGACGGTTGGTCTTGGGACATTGACCGGGTTCGAGCGGCGCTGCGGCCAAACACGAAACTGATCTCAGTCAACTTTCCCAATAACCCAACCGGCGCGGTGCTGAGCCGGGACCGCTACGATGCCCTGATCGCCCTCTGCCGCCAGCACGGCCTCTATCTGTTTAGCGATGAGGTCTATCGCCTGATCGAGCGGGACCCAGCACTGCGCCTGCCCCAGGCGGCGGAGTCCTATGAGCGGGCCTTGTCCTTGAATGTCATGTCTAAGGCCTACGGACTGCCCGGCTTGCGCATCGGATGGATTGCCTGTCAGGATCGGGAGCTGTTGCAGTGCCTGGAACGCTATAAGCATTACCTCTCGATCTGCAATTCGGCCCCCAGCGAACGCCTGGCTCTGATCGCGCTGCGGGCCCGGGACAAAATCCTAGCCCGCAACCGCGGCCTCACCGATGAAAACGCCGCCAAGCTGTCCGCCTTTTTCGCCGAATTTCCGGATCACTTCCAATGGGAGCGGCCGGAGGGTGGCTGTGTGGGCTTCCCTCGCTACACCGGCCCTGGAACCGCAGACGACTTTTGCGAAAGGCTAGTGGCACAAGCCGGCGTGCTGCTTCTGCCCCCTAAAATTTATCATTCGGAGCTTTTGCCCACCCCTCAGGATCGCTTCCGCATCGGCTACGGCCGGCGCAATATGGACGAAGGCCTGGCCGCTTTTCGGGCCTATTTGAATAGCAACCTGCAATCCACATAGCCTGAATCGGCCAGTCAGTGAATTAATTGTGTTTCATTGGCTGGGTTGTCATGGGACCGGATCGACCTAAGTTTGCTTTATGACGATAAAAAAGGCCGGAAGATTGACATCTGCATTTCTACCGAAAGGGCTGGCCTGGACCGGGCCTTTCTTCGCCGCTGCTCTGTTGGGTCTAGGCCCGGCAAAGGCTGACGAGCGCACCTACGCCTATCAGGTGGCCTGGGGCCATTTGACATTGGCGGAGGCTCATGTGGACTATCAGGAAGACCAGGACCGCTATCACTTGGAGAGCCGCGGCGAGACCAAGGGCTTTTTGGCCATGTTCTTTTCCTGGCAGGGTGAGGCGGAAACGCACGGCCGGTTCATAGAAGGACAGCGCCAGCCTCAACGGCACAACCACCTGGGCATGTGGGAAGAACGGACCCGCCAAACTCAGGTGACCTGGCCGGACGACGGAAAAAGTCCCGTAACTCAAAATCAGCCTGCCCCGAACCTAGAAGAAGTAACCCCGGTCCCGGCAGAGAGCTTGGCGGGGACTGTGGATCCCTTTAGTTTGCTCCTTACCACCATGGACAGATTGGCCCGCGACGGTCGCTGTGCCGGAGCGGCCAAGCTTTGGGATGGCCGGCGACGCTACGACTTGGAAATTCTCCACCTGGGAGAGGAAGAGCTGATATCGGACAGGCCGTGGGCCTATCAGGGGCCGGCCGTAATCTGCAGCTTCAAAGCAAACCGTATCGGCGGCTTCTGGCGCGACAACGAGGAATGGCGGGAAGCCCAGGAAAACGAGTCCACGCCCCCCAAAGTCTGGGCTGCCCAAATCGAACCCGGTGAATGGGCAATTGTGCGAGCGGAAGTCGAAACGCCCTATGGCACTGTGGTCGCGCGCCTGCTGCCCGAAGGAGGGCTGGACAGTAGCAGCTGAACCAGCCTCCGCGCCCACAATCGGGCATAAAAAGACGTAACGGGGGGCGCTGCCTCAGCTCATACCACAAGACAGCGCCCAAATCCCATCTCTTCCCCGGAATTTTGGTTTTGCAAAGATTCTTGACTTTCATGAAAAATATGACACGATTTTTTTCATAATGGCGCCTTTTTGGGCGAGATTTTGAATGGATTGACTTCCGTGTCAGACCCTGCAGGCAGCCTAACCACCTTGGCACATTCGGCGGACGACGTCGATCCAGTGGTTACGGAAAAAGTAAAGGCGCTGCTTGGTGAGGCAGGCTTTGCTCAGGTTTTCAATCCGATAGACCAGCCTTCGGGCCTACCCAATGCTGCTTTTTGGTCAAAGGAATGGCTGGACCTAGAGAGGGAGCGCATCTTCCGGCGCCATTGGGTGTTTGCGGGCACCGCTGGTGAGTTGGATGGCATCGGCGCCATGAAACCCATCGAAATCGGGGGAACGCCAATCATATTGGTGCGCGACCGGAGTAAACAAGTCCGCGCCTTTCATAACGTTTGCCGACATCGCGGCACCCAGCTGGTCCGTGAAGCCTGCCGACGGCCGACGATTAGCTGCCCCTATCACGCCTGGAGTTACAATCTTGACGGCGGCCTGCGGGCCCGCCCTCATTTTCAAGGGGCGGACGTCCAAGAAAAAATCCATCCAGATCTCAGCCAAGCGATGAGCCTTCACGCCGTCCGCTGCGCCGAATGGAACGGCTGTTTTTTTGTTGATCTGTCCGGGCAAGCGCCGCCCCTGAGCACCTGGTTGGCCCCCATGCTGAGCCGCACTGCGGCCCATGATTTTTCTCACATCCGCTGGATCGCGAGTAAGAGCTACCGCTTTAAAAGCAACTGGAAGCTGGTGCTGGAAAACTATATGGAGGGCTATCACGTCTTTGCCGCCCATCCCCGCTTAATCGCCCATGCCCCCATGGGCGTGCGCTGGTCCGGCGAGTGGATCGAGCATGTCTTTTACAATGATTATATCGCGCCCCAATTGACCGAAGGCCGGGGCACGGTTCTGCCGCATTTTCCAAACCTATCCGACGAAGACCGGCGGCGGGGGCTATGGTTCGCCTGCTTTCCAAACTTTGCCGTTCAGGTTTTCGCGGATCAATTTGTGATCTTGGCCACAACGCCCCTGGCGCCTGACGAGACCCTGGAAGAGCTGCATTTTTTTGTTGTCGGCGATGATGCTGCACAGGATGAAGCCCACGCAGAAGGACGGGCCGAGCTTTTATCCATGTGGCACGACCTAAATCTGGAAGACGTGGATCTATTGGAGCGCCTCCAGCAGGGCCGTCGGTCAATCGCCTTCGATGGATCCATCATGTCCCCCGCCTGGGAAGGGCCGGCCCATCAGCTGTCTCAGCAGGTGGTCAGGGCTATCATTGCGGCCTAGGGCGAAGAGAAGATGTTGGAAAAAGATATTCAATCACCCGACCATTGGGTACTGAACGACGACTGGAGCGACTTGTCCGGGCGTCAAGCACCGCCTGAGGTCGACTTTGATCGATTGAGTGCTTATCGAATTGGGCGTATTAAGCAGGAGCTGATCAAACATGACGCCGCCATGTGCGTCCTGGTTAATCCCATTACTCTGCGTTACGCCGCCGACTACGCTACCTACGCCCTTTTTCAATCTCATATTCCCACAACTTACCTTTTTGTGCCCCAAGAAGGCCCCATCGTGATCTATAATGTTTATGGTCCGCCACCGGGCGTGGACGAGGCGCGGAGCGGCCGACCTCTTTCCTTCTTTAATGGTGGCCCCGAAATGGCCGAGGCATCCCGGCTGTTGGCCGATGATATTGTGGAATACCTTAAGGAGATCGGTACCGACAACCGGCGGGTCGCCGTTGAGTACGTTAACCCATCTCTCACCCAGGCCATGATGCAGCGGGGTCTTGAGACTGTCGACGGCGTTTTGATTTCCGAAGCAGCCCGGCTGATAAAATCAGAGGATGAGATTGCCTGTATCCGCTGGGCCGTGGCCGTGGCCGATCTTGGCATTCAAAAAATGAAAGAAGCGCTCAAGCCCGGCATCAAGGAAGTTCAGCTTTGGGCCCTGCTCAACTATGCCAATCTAGCCAACAACGGAGGCTGGCATGATGGGCGCATGTTGGCCTCGGGTCCACGGGCCAACCCATGGTGCCAAGAGGCCTCGGAGCGACGGGTCGAGGCCGGCGACTTAGTATCCTTCGATACCGACATGGTGGGCCCTAATGGATACTTCGCGGATATCTCACGGTGTTTTTTTTGCGGACCCGGCCAACCCAGCCGGCGACAAAAGCAACTCTATCGCCTGGCTGTTGAGGAAATCGAAAACAATCTGAAACTGGTGCGGCCAGGCATGACCATGAACGAATTCCGCGAAAGGGCCTGGCCCACACCTGAGGAGTTTCACGAGAACGCCTATAGCTGTATCCTCCACGGCGTGGGTATGTGCGACGAGGCCCCCAACATTGTTCCGCCTTTCCGCGAAGGCAATTTTTACGATCTCACGTTTGAGCCGGGCATGGTGGTCTGCGTTGAAAGTTACATGGGTGCTGTGGGCGAAGGCGACGGCGTTAAATTGGAGCAGCAGGTGTTGATCACCCCGGACGGCTACGAGTTGCTCTCAACTTACCCCTACGAAGAGTCCTTGCTGGATTGAGTATTGGCACCTGCACTAAGACCTTTTAGCAGTCTAACCATAAGCGGTTTTTTCAGCCAATCTCGGGATCAATAAAGGCCGGCCCATCCAGATCCTCCTTAAGCAGGGACTGTCGGATCGATGCAAAGTCCTGCAAGGTGGTCAAGCTTTCCACCATCTTGGGAAAGGCCATGATCTCCTCGGGCGGAATTCGATGATCCGCTGGAAACATCTGCGTCCACCGCACGCAACAACCCAAATAGATGTCGCAGACGCTTAGGCCCGACGCCAGCAACCAGGGCCCGCCGTGGCTGGCGAAGGACTCTTCAATGACGCCCAGGTGATTCAAAATCCGCTCTCGCGATTTATGGAGCAGGCTGGGCACGTCCGCTTTTTCTGTCACAAAACGATCACTGTAAAACCGCAGGCGCAAATCTGCGTGCAAGGTGTTTGACAGCAAAAACAGCCACTTCAAAAAATCGGCGCGCCCCACCGGTCGATCCATCGGCGGTGCCAAGCGCCCATGGCGCTCTGCCAGATACAAGAGAGCGGCGCCTGTCTCGAACACCACAGCCTCGGTCTGCCGGTCCACCAAGACCGGCAGCAAGCCGCGAGGATTCAGCTTATGAAAGGCCTCATCCCTTTGATAATGGCGCCGCTCCACGAAGCGATCTTCGTAATCAAGCCCCAGTTCCTCTAAGGCCATGCGAATGACCAGATTGGCACTGTTGGGATTGTAGTACAGCAAATAGGACATGCTCTGCTTCTCTAATCAGGGTCTCAACGATGCTCTAGGCACGAAGGCCATGGCGCGCAACTCAATGGAGCGACGCGGCAAGGCCGTCAAGGGAGAAGTGGGATCGTCAAAGGCGCTATGGGGCGTAAAGGAAACCCCCTTTTCCACATCCGAGTCATATCCCCGAATCAACAGGGCTTCAGCCGGAGTCATGGTGGGAAAATAGTACCAACGGTGATCGGGATTGTGCGTCACCTCGTAGATTTCACCGGTACGGCTGGGATGGACGATATCGGTTTTCACCAGATCCTGGGGCCGGATACTGCGCGCATCGGCGACGGCCAAGGGCGACCGCTCCACCGGGTGATCAAGGGGGCGCCAAAAGTTAAGCTGCAGGTGCTGGTGACTTTCGAGCCAAGCCTCGGCCTCAAACCCCAGGATGTCCCGGGTGCGCTGCCGGGCCGAGTCTGCCGTATAGTCGTTGTGCACGTGGCGGGCCGGACGGCGCTGCGGATCCGCCGGGTCATCCGTTCGTATGGTGTGATCAAATATCTTAACCAGAGAGGCCCCCGTCAGCCGTTCCATCAGGGCGGTGATTTGCGGATAGTAGTCCGCTTCGATGGCCTGATCCGAGGCGAAATCCACATCGCGGGTCCCGTGCACCAAGAATTGAAAGCCTTCGCGATCCAGCTGGGCCGGCGCGGCCAAGGTTCGGGCGTTTTGGATGGACACGGTCACTTCTTGGGCTTGCCCCAAAAATTGACTGTCCGCCCCCAGCGCACCGACTACATAAGCAGGCCGGCTCGACCCAGGCATTAAAAAGGTCAGCTTAGCTGTAATGTCTCTGGTCATATCCATTTTTTTGACTCCAAGGTAGAAATCCTCTTGCAAACAGGCATTTATGCCCCTACTTCAAAAAATACCAACAAGTTTTCGTTGTTGATTATTTAGATTTTCTTATTAATAAGATCCATGGCTGACTATCTGCCTCCCCTAAACGCCCTTCGTGCCTTTGAGGCGGCCGCCAGGCTGCAAAGCTTCAAGAATGCCGCGTCGGAACTGAATGTGACCCCGGCGGCGGTGAGCCAGCAGATCCGACAGCTGGAGGAGCATATCGGCGCTAAACTCTTTGTTCGCACGACTCGAAGCTTGACCCTGACGGACAAGGGGCGCAGGACAGCCCCCCTGTTACGCCAGGCATTTGACTTGCTCCACGGGGCGGCGCGCGAACTTCGGGACGCTCCGGATGCGCAGACTTTGATGGTCAGTGTTAACCCCTCCTTTGGATCCCTTTGGCTATTGCCCCGATTGGAGCGCTTTGCGGCGGCCCATCCGGAGATCAGGGTGGGAGTCGAATCCACTGCTGTCCTGGCGGATTTTCAACGAGGAAACGTGGACATCGCCATCCGCCAGGGCCGGGGGAATTATGCCGGACTGGCCTGCGATCTTCTGTTGTCGGATTTTGCACTGGTGGTCTGTAGCCCAAGATATCTGGATCAAGGCAAGCCCTTAAGCGAGGCGGCGGATCTAAAGGGTCAACCCCTTTTGCATGTAGACTGGCCCATGGAAACGGCCGCAGCGCCCAGTTGGCAGCGCTGGCAGCGCCATCACGGGCTTGAGGCCCTCGACATATCCGGCGGCATGCGTTTCAGCACCGAGGACTTAGCCGTGCGCGCCGCCCTGGCCGGCATGGGTTTTGTCTTGGCCACTTATGCTTATGTGTCTGACGATTTAAAGGCCGGACGTCTGGTTCGCGCTCTGCCTGAAAAATATGACATGCCCACGGTGTTCCATCACTATTTGGTCTATCCACCCCTGGTGCAGGGGCGGCCCAAAAAAGTCGCGATCTTCCGTGACTGGCTGTTGAGCGAAGTCGCTAGCCGAAAGAAGCATATGACGTCAGTCTAGCGATGTCGCTTGTCTTATGGACTCTGGAAAGCTGCTGGAGGTTCCGCTTAAATGATCTAGAAGACCAGTGCCACCAACCGCAGACGACAAAAAGGGATTTAGGCGTGACCGAGCTTTCCTTCCTCAAGACTATAGAGCAACGCCTTTTGTGGCTTTCCTGTTGGATGATCCACAACGCCAATCACCTACGGGACAAGGACGCGGTGAAGGTCGGCGGACATCAGGCTTCCTGCGCCTCCATCGTCTCCATCATGACCGCGCTTTATTTTCACGCCTTGCGTCCAGAGGACCGGGTGGCGGTCAAGCCCCATGCGGCCCCGGTGTTTCATGCCATGCAATACCTGATGGGCAATCAGTCTCTAGAAAAACTACAGGGCTTTCGTGGCTTGGGGGGCGCTCAATCCTATCCCAGCCGCACCAAGGATGTGGATGATGTGGACTTTTCTACCGGCTCGGTGGGCTTGGGCGTGGGCATGACGGCCTTCGCCTCGTTGGTACAAGACTATCTCGCCGCCAAAGCCTGGAGCAGAATGGGCGAACTTGGTCGCATGGTAGCCCTGGTGGGCGATGCGGAGCTGGACGAGGGCAATGTCTACGAATGCCTGCAGGAGGGCTGGAAAAACGAGCTGCGCAATTGTTGGTGGATCATTGATTATAACCGGCAGAGCCTGGATGGCGTTGTACGCGAGGGCCTGTGGCAAAGGATCGAGGCCATATTCGGCGCCTTCGGCTGGGAAGTAGTGCGGCTAAAATACGGCGCCCTTCAGCGTACGGCCTTCACCGAGCCAGGCGGCGAGCGCTTGCGGGACTGGATCGATGCCTGCCCAAACCAGCTCTATTCGGCACTGACCTTTCAGGGCGGGGCTGCCTGGCGGCAACGCCTAATGGACGATATTGGGGACCAGGGACCGGTAACGACTCTGTTGGAGCGACGCAGCGACCAAGAGCTGGCCGAGCTCATGTGCAACCTGGGCGGCCAATGTCTAGAGAGCTTGATTGAGGCCTTTGACGCCATCGATCATGATCGCCCCACCTGTTTTCTCGCCTATACCATCAAGGGCTGGGGCACGCCCTTGGCGGGCCATAAGGACAACCACGCCGGCCTAATGACGCCGGAACAGATGGCAAGCTTCCAGAAGCAAATGGGTGTTTCGCAGGGCGCGGAATGGGAGCCTCTTGCGGCCGTCGCGGAGATGGACCAGGTAAAGACCTTCCTATCAGAAGTGCCTTTCTTTAAAGAGGGAACCCGCCGCCGCCAGGCGGCCAAGGTGGCTACCAGCGGCCCCTTCTTCTCAAACGACCAAGTACTCTCAACCCAAGCCGGGTTCGGCAAAGTACTGGACAGCCTGGCCCGCTCGGACCTGCCGTTGGCCGATCGCATCTTGACCACCTCGCCAGATGTCACGGTCTCGACCAATCTGGGTTCCTTTGTCAATCGACGAGGCCTTTTTGCCCGAGGAGAGCAAGCCGATACCTTTCGCGAGGAGCGCATTCCCTCTACGCAAAAATGGCGCTTTTCGCCCAAGGGCCAGCACATGGAACTGGGCATCGCCGAGATGAACCTCTTTTTGCTACTGGGTGCGGCCGGCTTGTCTCATTCCCTTTTCGGTGAGCGCCTTTTGCCCGTGGGGACAGTTTACGATCCCTTCGTGGCGCGGGGATTGGATGCCTTGAATTACGCCTGCTACCAAGATGCCCGTTTTATCGTCGCCGGCACACCATCTGGCGTAACCCTGGCTCCGGAAGGCGGCGCTCATCAGTCCGTCGGCTCCCCCCTGATCGGCATGAGTCAGGACGGCTTGGCCGCCTTCGAGCCGGCCTATCTGGACGAACTGTCGATCATCATGGACTGGGCCTTTGACTATCTGCAGCGAGACGGTGACGGCGATCCGGACGAACGCACCTGGTTGCGGGACGAGACCGGCGGCTCGGTCTATCTGCGCTTGACCACCCGACCTCTTGAGCAGCCGGCGTCGCGGGACAGTACCGCTTTCCGCCAAGCCGTCATCGACGGCGCCTATTGGTGGCGCGAGCCCGGACCCAATGCAGAGGTGGTAATCGCCTACCAGGGAAGCGTGGCGCCCGAAGCCATCGAAGCGGCGGGCCGCATCGGCAACGACCGGCGCGACATCGGCCTCTTGGCCATCACTTCAGCCGACCGTCTGAACGCCGGTTGGACCGCGGCCTTGAGAGCACGGCGGCGTGGTCAGCTCGAGGCCCGCAGTCAGGCCGAACGCCTCCTGGCGGGCTTGCCCTCACATTGCCTTCTGATCACGGTCATAGATGGTCATCCGGCGACCCTTGCCTGGCTCGGCGCTGTCGCCGGCCATCGCACGGTCCCATTGGGGGTGGAGCACTTCGGCCAGACCGGGCGCTTGGCGGAACTATATGCCCACTACGGGATCGATGCGGAGACGATCGCCCAGGCCGCACAAAACTTGAGTCCCGGCCCTGTCTTGAAAAATCAAGTCAATCTGGCAGTTAGGGAAGCTTATTGACCTTGTCGCCGACGCTGACCCGGCCGTCCTGAGACACCCGGGCATAGATGCCTCTGAGGCGATAAGTCTTGCCCTCCTTTACATTGACGAAAGTACAGGCGTCGCGGCCATAGCGCTCAGCAAAACTGGCGCAACCGTTGTGGGGTTCAGCCGTAATCTCGATGACAGCCGTGCCGATGGCAAGCTTTTGACCCGGTGGCATATTACCGGGAGTCAAATCCATGTCGATGAAAAGGTTGTCGCCGGCCGGCGGCCAGTTGCTGCGCTCCTGGGCAATTAGACCAATACAGCGGGCATTCATAATGCATATCTGCACATCCGGGTGGGGTTTGCCGTCTTCGGTCGTTTTCCAGCAGCCTCTTGACCAATGGTCGCCGTGAACACCTTGAGCCAGACTGATTTCGCAGCTCTTTACGTCCAGCCGTTCCTTCTTTTGGGGCCGAACCACGATCGCTTGCAATTCACCTTCATCTTTAGGAGACGCCAGAATATGCGGTAAGCCCGCCAAAAGTTCCTCACGTGACAGGTGTTTTGCCATATCGGTCCCCTTGCAAAAGATGCCAACAAGAAAACAAGCATTGGCACATCAGATCAAAAGTATTCAGGAAACGTGGCGGTCAAAGCGGACTGCACCCGAGCACGGACATGTTCGCGGCCATCCGGCCGCTGGAAGGACCGCCCGGTCACGGTCTCGAAAAGATCCACATAACGCTCGCTCAATTCGGCAATGACACCGTCGGGGATCTCTGGAACCTCCACAACATCGCCGGTCAGATCGACCCGTTTGCTGAGCCAGAGACGCAAGAATTCCTTGTCCAGGTGGTCCGGTTCGGCCCCCTCGCCATGACGAGCGTCGTAGCTCTTCCGACGCCAATAGCGGCTCGAGTCCGGGGTCAAGATTTCATCAGCGATCACTAACTGTCCGGCTTCGTCCAAGCCGAATTCAAATTTAGTGTCCACCAGAATGAGGCCGCGAGACGCGGCGACATCGCGCCCGCGTGCAAAGAGGGCAAAGCTTTTCGCGCATACCTCTTCCCAAAGCGCATTGCTCAATAACCCTTGGGCAATGATCTCAGCCGCCGTGATCGGTTCGTCGTGAGCGCCGGCCAAGCCCTTGGTGGTGGGGGTTATAACGGTCTTAGGCAGCTTGTCGTTTTTGCGAAGCCCATCCGGAAAGCTATGACCATAAATCACCCGGGCACCATCTCGATACATAGGCCAAATGGAGGTGCCGGTGGAGCCAGTCAAATAGTCCCGAACCACGATTTCGATAGGCAGCATCTCCAGCTTTTTAGCCACCACTACATTGGGGTCCGGATAGGAAAGAACATGATTGGGGCAAATATCTTGGGTTTCGTCGAACCAATAGCGCGCGATTTGCGTCAGAACCTGGCCCTTCAGCGGGACCGCGGCCAGAACACGATCAAACGCCGACACCCGGTCGGAAGCGATCATCACCCGCCGCCCATCAGGCAGATCATAGGACTCCCGCACCTTGCCGCGTTGCAAGTTTGGCAGTTCGTCAAACACCCCATCTTCGAGGGTATCATTGCGATCTGACCGAGTTTCACACTTAGGCTCTTGACACATGGGCTTGGCTTCCGATGCAAAGGCGCGCAGCCATGGTCATATAGGGAAAGACCCTGTCTTTCCAGTACTTGAAGCGACAAAATTCCAGCGCGCCGCCTTGGATCCAAAAGGGTGCCTTTCCATCGACACTTTGGAAAAAGATACCAATGGATTCAAGCCGGCAACGCCAGAGATCGGACCCTATTGTTTCACGTAGCGCCGAGGTACCTTGAACACATTTTTTTGGAGCTCAGAACCGATTTTGGTGTTCCAGCGGATAATATGAGAAAGGCGGGTGCGCTCGACCATAAAGATCTCCACCGGGCTCAGCACCTTCTTGTACCAATAGCGGTCGCCGTCTCTTAACGCTTCGAACTGACGCTTGAGGATTTTAAAAAAGGTCTTGCCTACGAGCGCTTTTTTATGGCGATCTTCGGCCAAACCACCGACCCAGAGATCGACCTCCTCAACGCTCTGATAGGCTTGCGCCAAGCGGCCTTGGATGAGCGGGTCAGAGCTTATATCCGAGAAAGATTGCGCCGCACCCATTCCCAATGCTCGACGCGCATCATTGTAGCTGGGCAAACCATGATCCCGACCCCGCTGAATGTTCAAGGACGCCAAATCGAATCCACCCGCACCGGGAGGGCCAAAGAGGAAGTTACGCACGTCATCGATTACAAAGGGATCAATGTTTTGGGCTACCTGCTTGGCCAAGCCTCGCAATACGGGCTCAATTCCGCCTTCCTTGATAATCCTCTGGGGCGAGAAAAAAGCATCCCTTAAGGCTAGATGGCCATGGGAAATCTCCTTATTGCGCCGGTTCAGGCGCAGCAATCTGGGGCTTAAGGCACTATGCCCAAACCGGTATGCGGCAGTCGAGAAGACATTGGCGATATCCGGCTTAACCTTAGCCTTATACCCACGATATCGAGACAGAGCGTTCTTGCCTAAGAGCACAGGAAGAAACTCTTTATAGGTGATGACCTGCATCTCGGCACCCACCAGCTGGCGGGCCTTTTGATAAATCTCATCACCCGTCATGCTGGGATTTTTGCGCCTGATAGACCGGGCCAAGCGGTTGTGCTCACGCACAAAAAGAGTGTGCATGGCGGTCAAACCGGTTTGCTCATTGGCCCGCACATCACCCGCGAGAAACAAGGAGGATGACGCGCCACCCGCATTGGGCAGGCCAGCGCTGTTAAAGGGCAAAAGTTTCCCAGAACTGGTCTTTAACTGGCCACTGCCGTCGGTTTTGCGCAAAGCGGCCGCCCGCACTTCATCAGATCCATAAACATTCGACGCATCGATCCAAGCGGTGATTTCGTTAATCTGCTGGCGCGGATTTGATGCACTCAATCCTGTACTCTGATCAAAGATTGACCGGTTGAAGGAGATTGTAACCCCACCGTTGGAGGTGGGATCAAAGTGCGGATCACCTGAAGGCACCTCAATGTCGGCCGCCTCAGGAGGATCCGTTCCCTCGGTCAAATCGATATCGTGATCCAAAAACTGACCCCATTGCCATAGATAATCGCTGATGCGATATGAAATTGGCATTGACGCCGATTGCGCACTTATGGCGTTGCTGACAACACGCGCTGATGGTCTGTCGTCGCCGGCCATGCTGGATACATCATCGCCGTAATGAGAATCCGCTAAACGCCTGAGCTGAATATGGGACGCACCCCAGTCGGGGTTGGCTTGATTGTTCCCGCTTCCGTCAATCGTCCGGTAGTCGTCGACAGGCAAAGGCCGAATCGGGAAAAAGCCAAACCCAACGAGGTCACGGTCTTCAGGATGGTTGATGCGACGCGCCGGAGAAACGTCATTTTCCGGAAGCTGTCGTCGATTTTCGGCGAGTTCAGCTGAGTCGTCGGCACCAGTTTCAGTAGCAGCGAGATTGCTTGGCAAAACAATAGCAGACGTTGCCAACAACAAACTGACGCAAGTGCAACAATTTACAAATTTCATAATCCCATCTCCCCACAATTCTTATTTTTGTATAGGAGATATTTTACTAAAATATCAGATGTAATTCAATTAGTATTTACTTGTTCATTATAAATAATATTAGCTTTATTGCTCACTAATAATAATAAAATAAAAAAAAATACTATTCACAAAAATGTGATATTAGTATAGAAGAATATCATTCTTAACTTTTATTTCTAATTTTTTTACCATCACGAGGACCTTCCTTACTTCCGGAAAATTTTCCCATTATTTACAAAATCGAAATTGGCGCTCGTGATTTAATTGACTATCTAGTGTGCATTTACCCTAAGATAGTACAAATTACCAAAATATCCGTGGATATCACCAAAAAAGCGGATGTTGGGTCCTTCCCTACCTGCGAGGCTGAGGATAAAAAAAACCGGCCAGAATTGACGAATGGAGCTGAGCCCCCCCCTGGCCATTTAGGCGCGAAGAAAAACCTCATGTTTTGGCAAATCTGGGTACATTGATCTGAGGGCAACAAAAACCTAAGGAGCAGAAACCATTAAGATTATTTTTACGGAATTTTCTTTTACAGATTGATTAGCTAAAAAAATATGATGCGATATGATGCAAAATTCGGTTGCAGGGCCTGTCACATCCCCATCACATCAATAAATCAATCGATGGAGATTGCTCCCGGTGTGAAGGCAAGAACCAGGATTTCCGGACCGAAGTTCTTACATATGGTCCCAAGTCTCCAGGCAAATATTATCTCGCCACCTAAAGAAAATTCCTCCTTGGCTCACTCGATACACGATTATTTGACCTAAAAAAGAACTAATTTATGGAAATTCAAAGTCATGTAATTTAGTTTAATATAAGCTTTTGTTTGATCACGAATACGCTCAGGTAGGGTGACAGCGTGTATTGGTTTTTGAATCAGGCTCGAATTGGTCCATGGCACGATCCAGAAGAGATGTATTGGCGATGCTTTCCGCGGGCATGGGCTCGCTCGCGATTCTGGGCACCTCAAATCCGGCTCGTTCAGAGACCCCTGCACCAGAATTGGTCCCGACTTTTGAATGCATAGGGATCACATGGAGTCCAGCTGCTGCCAAAAGCAAAAACTCAGTCGCGGTTCACTACCGAGAAGTCGGACACAAAACTTGGCGAAGGGCGCTGGATCTATGGCTGGATAATCGGAATGCTGAGTATCGCGGTTCGATTGTAGGCCTAAAACCGGGCACTCGATATAGAATTCGTCTGACACAAGCCAACACCGGCACGCGCGTGAAGACGAGCGTGACCACCTGGACCGAAACACGAGATTGGCCTATCGGCGAGGTCATCAAGCTGCCAGCACGGTCAACGACACGGCTGTTCATTCAAGAAGGCGGAACGCCCGACGCCTATAAGCTATACGAACCTGCCGGTGATAGCGCGGAAATTGATGTTCAATTAAGGACCAATGCAAGCGTCGCGATTGCCGCACCCTATGTAATTGTTCGCGGCTTAACCTTGAAAGGCGGCGTCAATGCGGGGGTAATAATCGGTTCGGGCGCCCATGATGTAGTGGTCGAGGGCTGTGAGATCAGCGAGTTTGGCGTCGAAAATGAGCTAGGCTGGACGACTGGCAATCCAGCCGGTGTGTTAGTCCCGACAAAACAGTCTGGTGTTACTCGCCTGGTCATCCAGGCAAACGACATTCACGATCCTAATGGGGATACAAACGCATGGACCGAAAGCCGCCCGGATGTATCCTCATCAGCTACCGGATTTCATCCGACCGGAGCAAACGGCATATTTTTGACGGAAACAAAGGGAAACAACGTCATCCGTCATAACCACATCCATTCCTCGGAGAATCACTATTTTAATGATGGTATCGGCGGCTCAAAGAACGATAGCAAAAAAGGCGCCCCGGGCCGGGATAGTGACATTTACGGCAACCGCGTTTCCGAATGTTGGGATGACGGCATAGAAGCCGAGGGTGGCGGCCGAAATGTCCGCATTTGGGGAAACTTGCTTAACAATGTCATGGTGGGAATTGGTCACCGACAAAACCGTGTCGGCCCCAGCTATGTCTTTCGGAACGTCATTCGGACCAGTCAGTTTGACCCGAATTCCCCTCGCGATGAAGACCGGCGCGGACAGTTCTTCAAGGCCGGTACCAGGTTCAATACGCGATGTTACATATTTCACAACACAATTTTCCAGGAATTTATCGGCAATCAAGAACCTGACGGATCTTCATGGGGCATTCGCGGCGGCGCTAAGAATCTGGTTTCTAGGAACAATATTTTCCATATCGCAATGGTAAATCAGAATGCCTATTCGATTAGAAACGCTGCCGCGAATTGTGACTTCGACTACGACCTATTTAATGGTGCGATCGTCGCGAGTGGATCACAGGAAGCGAACGGTATTTTAGGGACGCCAACCTACCGAAAAAGCAACGGTCCCGATGAGTATTTCTTGACCGGCTCTAGCCTCGGTGTGAATGCAGGCCAAGTCATTCCAAATTTCAATGATGGCTTTTCTGGATCAGCTCCTGATATTGGCGCCTTCGAAAGGGGGCAAAAGCCACCTATTTATGGCATCAGGAAGATACTGATCTCTGGCTAAGAGGCCATAACCCTTTCAATGACCATTCGGATGGTAGCACTGCCGAAGTATTGGTATTTCCTGGGCAAGTTTTTTCGTAAACAGCAGTGCAACAGGCGAAGGTGTCTCGCCGGCCCGGCGCAACACGGTAACCTGCCGACGAAGCGGTCCTTCTCCAAGTTCGAGCACTTTAAGAGCGGGATCCTCCAAGGGGACCGACAGGTGGGGTAGCAATGTCACACCCAATCCACATTTCACCAGCGCCAGAAGTGACCAGACATTACGCACGGTGAGCTGAGAGTCCGCCTCTAGCGCACGGTAAGTGCTATCGCGCAGGGTCATGCTCAAACCATTAGCAATCAGACGCTCTCCGCGCAGATCTTCCCATCGCACGGCACGCCCCAATCCAACGAGTGAATGACCTGCGGGCACGACGACGCCGAAGTGGTCCGAGAACAATTCCTCCACTTCAAAAAAAGGATCACTCTTGTCAAGAGAGGCGATCCCGAGGTCCACCTGACCTTGCCGCAACGACCGCAGGACGGCAGCGCTGTCCATATCCTGAATTTCGAGTTCTACCCGCGGCAGTTCAGCGACGAAGCTTCGAATTATTTCCGGCAAAAGCCGGGCCGCCACCGATGGCACACAAGCCACTACAAGTCGACCAATCTCGTTTTTTGAATAGGCCTGAATAGCGGCAACACTTCGATCATAATTTGCCAAGGCATCGTTGGCCTGGTTCAAGATGAATCTTCCGAGCGGGGTCAGCGAGGTTTTTCGATCCGCCTCAAAAAGGGATCCGCCCAACTCGTCCTCGAACTGTTTTAACGCCATTGATACGGCCGAGGGCGTGCGTCCCAGACGAGCCGCCGCGTCTTTGATGTTTCCGCAAGACGACACTACACTGAGAGTTCTGAGATGGGCAATTTTGATCGCCATGGAACCGTCTCCTGACGCCAATCTAGGCTTGAGCTACAAAGGGACACCCATCTTATTTCAAAAATATTTAATCGTAAGTCAAAAATATCCGTTTGATTGAAATGCAATAGACCTTAGACTCCGCCGCAATGGATGATCTGGACGCTTGGTAGCCGGAATCCGCTTTAAAATAGTAACGATAATTCAGATACTTAGACGACTGGCCCAACGCGAAGAGGAACCCTTGATGTCAGAAACTTCCAAAAATTTTATCGCTGGCGCCTGGGTGGACGGTCCGTCTACCATTGAAAACATCAATCCCTCCGACCTTTCCGACGTCATTGGAAGCTTTGCCCAAGCGGATGAAGAGCAAACACTCACCGCTATCGACGCAGCCAAGCGGGCCGCGGAGATTTGGGGAAAAAGCGGCCTGGAAACTCGCCACAAGGCCTTAATGGCGATCGGCGCCGAATTAATGGAAAAGTCCCAGGACCTTGGAAAACTGCTCTCGCGCGAAGAAGGCAAACCCCTGGCCGAGGGTGTGGGCGAAATTTATCGGGCCGGCCAGTTTTTTCAGTATTACGCCGGCGAGGTTCATCGCCAAATTGGCGACACGGCGGATTCCGTCCGTGATGGGATTGAGGTAGACGTGCGGCGCGAGCCCATGGGCGTGGTCGCCGTCATCTCGCCATGGAACTTTCCCACCGCGACTGCGGCTTGGAAGATTGCGCCCGCCTTGGCCTTTGGAAACGCTGTCACGTGGAAGCCGGCCAATCTGACACCGGCCAGCGCCGTGGCCCTTACGGAAATCATCGCCAAGCAGGATCTGCCCGCAGGCACATTTAACCTGACCATGGGGGGCGGTGGAACGGTGGGGGAAACACTGATCACCAGCCCGGGGGTAAATGCTATTTCATTTACCGGGTCTCTCCCGGTCGGCCGACGCATTGCCCAGGCCGCCGCAGCCAACCTGACCAAGTTCCAACTTGAAATGGGCTCCAAAAACGCGCTGGTGGTCATGGACGACGCCGATCTGGACAAGGCAGTCACCTGCGCACTGGCGGGCGCTTACTCGGGAACAGGTCAAAAGTGCACTGCCTCAAGCCGCCTCATCGTGCACCGGGGCGTCCACGACACCTTTGTTGAAAAATTGACGACTGCCCTCAAAGGCCTGACCGTGGGCCATGCCCTAGCACCGGAAACAAAGGTGGGGCCGGTGGTAGACCAATCCCAGTTGGACTCGAATCTGCGCTATCTGGCACTAGCCAAGTCCGAAGGCTGCGAACTGGTTTATGGGGGCGATCAGCCACAGCTTGAACACCGGGGCTTCTACATGACCCCGGCGCTATTCTGTAATGGCCGAAACGACATGACTGTTAACCGGGAGGAATTGTTTGCCCCGATCGCTTGTGTGATTGCCGTAGACAGCTATGATGAGGCCTTGTCGGTGACCAACGATACGGAGTTTGGCCTGACTTCGGGGATCGTCACTCAGTCGTTGGCCCGCGCCAGCCACTTTCGCCGCAACGCCCGGACAGGCTGCGTCATGGTGAACCTGCCCACCGCCGGTACGGACTATCATGTCCCCTTTGGCGGGCGTGGTAACTCAAGCTTTGGATCCCGTGAACAGGGGCAATATGCCGCCGAATTCTATACCCAGGTAAAAACCGCATACATTGATTCCGGCATACCGGGCTAAGGGGATTGCGTGACATGAGCCAAGAACGCCCTCTCTTTATCGATTGCCTGCAGTATTGTAATTGGTCCGAAAAGATCTTTCGTGAAATGAGCGAAGGTGGCGTGTCGGCGGTCCACGTGACGATTACCTATCACGAGGATTTTCGAGAAACCGTTCAAAACATTGAGGATTGGAACCGACGTTTTGTCGAATTCGCCGATCTAATAATGCCTGGGCGCACGGCAGACGATGTGGAGCTGGCCCATAGCCAGGGCAGAACGGCCATTTTTTTCGGGTTCCAAAATTGCAGCCCGATTGAGGATGACATCGGCTTGGTGGAAATTTGCCACCAGCTGGGCGCCCGCTTTATGCAGTTGAGCTATAATAATCAAAGTCTGCTGGCCACCGGATGTTATGAGGCCGAAGACCCGGGCATTACGCGTATGGGCAAGCAAGTAATCCGCGAGATGAACCGAGTAGGCCTTGTGGTGGACATGTCCCACTCCGCCGAGCGCTCCACCTTGGAGGCGATAGAGCTCTCGCATCGTCCCATCGCCATTACCCACGCCAACCCGTCCTTTTGGCATCCGGCCTTGCGAAACAAATCCGATGACGTACTGCGGGCCTTGGCCAAATCCGGCGGCATCCTGGGCTTTTCTCTTTACCCTCATCATCTTAAGAACAAATCAGACTGCACATTAGAGAGCTTCTGCGGCGCGATTGCCCAAGCAGCAGAGATGGTGGGCGTTGACGCCCTGGGAATTGGGTCCGACCTGTGCCAAGATCAGCCCAATTCTGTCGTAGAATGGATGCGCAACGGCCGCTGGACGCTTGACCGGGATTACGGCGAAGGGTCTAAATCCCAGGCTGGGTTTCCGCCGCAACCGGCGTGGTTCAAGGACAATCGTGACTTTGCTAATATCGCCCAGGGATTAGGCGATGTCGGATTTGCACCTGAAGAGGTAGAGAAAATCATGGGACGCAATTGGCTGGACTTTTTTCGGCGTTCCTTTGGGCCGGCGGCAGAGGTCCCATGAAGACGGTAGCGGCCGTTCCCAGCGCTGTGGAGTGCCTGGAGCTGCGTCCACCAGGCCAGGTCATGCGCCTGGCGCGGATTGGCTCCTTTTTCCCCAGCCGACTTAGCTTCATGCGCCGCCTTATTCGGCGGATGAACCAGGAGGCTTGGCAAATATCCGCAGCGCGCTTCGATCTGGACGATGAAGGCTACGGCGTCGCGGTCTATGAGGCCAATACCGGCCCACGGGTTTACAGCCTGATCTGTTACAGCCAGCACCTCCCGCCCGAACGTCGCAGCGATCGTGTTATCGCCGAGGAATGGGATGCCACCTTCACGCTTTTTGACGGCCGGCCCAATCAAGCCGATATCGACCGTCTGGCCACAAATGTACCCAAACAAGAAGCAGGGCGCTGTTCCGCAAGAGAGCTAGTGTTGTCCCGCGCCAATAAGTCGGTGCGGCTTTTTGCCCATGTCGTCGACGCTCTTGCTCAAGGGCGACAACCAGACGTAGATGCGCTGGCCCAAGTGGGTTATTTGATGCGGACCACGGCTGTTTACGGCAACGGAAAATTCGGCTTGGCGGACCGGGAGAAGATCCGGCAGAGGCCTGAAATGGCCGGTCCCTTCGCCGCTGAAATGCTGGCAGTTTACCTGATCCGCTGTTTTACGTTGGACCTGGTCAATCATGTGGCCCGACAAAAGAATCCCGATACTGCCGTGCCGCTAGAAGCGAACCTGCAACGCTTTTTAGGCATCGGCAACTCCACCGGCCTCGGCATGGCACCCTTTTTGGTGACACATCCCATTTTGATCAACAATTGGATCGCCGCGCGGGAAACAGCCCTGGCACGGGTCCGCAAAGTCTCTCAAATAAGCTCCAACGATCTGATTCATTTTTTCGAGCTTATAGAGCGCGCCCAACACCACGTTTCCGAATGGAATGTAGACGATGAGCGCCAGCAAAGTCGTATCCTAAAGCTGCGCGAGGAGCTGCCGGAACTTGCTCGACAAGCAAAGGCGATGACCGCCGCACACCCTGTAGGCGGACTTTGGGATCGGCTCTTTCGTTGGGCTGAAATGTCCCTTTCCTTAGAAGCACAAGAACTCTTGGTTAGCCTGCTGGTTGAGCTCTATCCGGAGCTGGTCGATGATCTGGCGGAAAAGATGGGGGCTGGCGACGTTCCTCCCCTGGCGACAACCATGACACTGGCACGGCTCAATGAGCTCATCGAGACTCAGTTTTCATGGGCCATGTCCACCGACTTTGGCGACCCCAAGCGAAGTCAGCGGTTTTGGTACGTATCGGAGGAAAAGCTGGAGCCTCGCCTGGGCGACCGTCTTGCCGAGCCGGGTGCGGAAAAGGAAATGGCCCTAGCCATTTCCCGTTCGATCCAAGAATTGCGTCGTGTTCTGGACGACTCGGATCCCGCAGACAGTGTTGCTCACCTGCTCTTGGCGCGACCAGACTTACGCCTTGCCGTTCGCCGTGTGCAAACCGCGGCGTGCTGCCCCTACTCCGAGGTGCAAGATAACCTCATCGATGAAACAATGCTGCCCATCGATCTGTTGCGCTGCAAATTATCCTTTTTCGGCGCATCTAAGTTCGATCCCCGTTCGGATCGTTGGACCCGAATAACCCTTTATCAGGGCGCACCGCTCTCTCATGAATTGGTCCGCCCGGAAGCGGACGATTGGGCCTTTCCCGTACAGCCGCGGGGATATTGAGGGGCTTGAGCGAAAGCACCGGAAAAAACACCAGCGCCATGTGGTCGGCACCCGTTGCAACAGCGCCATTGGACATTTTGCGTCTATCTTCCATAATAGATAAGGGCATCCGTCGCTGATTTTCTGGACGGCTTTTGGGGGAGTAAATGGATCCGGTTTCGATCGCAGTCGCCTTTCTGCTTGGCTTTGGGGCCAGACAGGTGGGGTTGCCGCCCATGGTGGGTTTCCTAGTGGCCGGCTTTCTCCTTCAGTGGGTCGGTGTGGAGGCCGGACCGACGGTCAAGGAAATCGCCAACCTGGGGGTGACGCTCCTGCTTTTCACCATTGGCCTCAAGCTAAAAGTGAAGAGCCTTTTGCGGACCGAGGTTTGGGCCAGCGCGACCCTTCATTGCGTGCTGACTACCTTTATCTTAACGGCCGCCTTTCACGGGCTGGCTGTTACGGGCTTTACCCTTTTCGGCGGCTTGGAATTGGAAAGTGCCCTGGTGATTGCGTTTGCCCTCAGCTTCTCAAGCACCGTCTTCGCGGTCAAGGTGCTGGAGGAAAAAGGCGAGATGACCTCCCTGCACGGCCGCACCGCGATCGGCATTTTGATCATGCAAGATGTCTTCGCGGTGGTCTTCTTGACGATCTCAACGGGTAAAGTGCCGTCGGTTTGGGCCCTGGCCTTGTTGCTCTTGGTTTTTATGCGACCGGTTTTGAAGTTTTTTCTGGACCGCTGCGGGCACGATGAGCTTTTGCCCTTATTCGGCCTCTTCTCAGCCTTAGCCTTGGGCGTTTACACCTTTGAGCTGGTGGGCCTGAAACCCGACCTGGGCGCGCTGATTCTGGGCATGCTTTTGGCGGGGTACAAAAGGGCCAAGGAAATCGCCGATTCCCTCTTTAGCTTTAAAGAGCTTTTCCTGGTGGGATTTTTCCTCAATATCGGCCTGTCCGAGTCACCGACGCTCGGGTCTTTTGGCATCGCGCTTTTGCTGCTGATATTCCTGCCCATCAAGGCAGCGCTCTTTTTTGCCCTGCTAACCAGGCTGCGCTTAAGGGCCCGGACGTCCCTGCTAGCGTCGCTCAGTCTGACGAACTACAGTGAGTTTGGCTTAATCGTCGCCGCTATCGGCGCCCAATACGGCTGGATCGACGGTCAATGGTTGGTCATCATCGCCATCGCCCTGTCCCTTTCATTCCTGCTGGCCGCGCCCCTCAATAGCTTTTCCCATGACATTTATGCCCGCTGGCACAACGCGCTGGGGGGCTTCGAAACGGCAAAACGCCATCCCGAAGAGCAGCCAGCACCCATTGGCAACGCCAAGATCGCCATTTTCGGCATGGGCCGAGTGGGCAGCGGCGCCTACGATTTTATCCGCGAACGCCATGGCGACATTCTAGTGGGCATCGACAGCAACAATGAGACGGTCGAGGCCCATCAAAAAGCCGGACGTAATGTGATCCGAGGCGATGCAACTGACTCTGATTTCTGGGAAAGAACCCGTGAGGGTGGGGTCAAGTTTAAATTGGTCATGCTGGCCATGCCGGAACACCACGCAAACATGTACGCTCTGGAGCAAATCGTCAAAGGCGGCTATGACGGCTTTGTCGCGGCGGTGGCCAAATACCAGGATCAGGCAGATACCTTGCGGGCTTCAGGCGCCCATGTGGCCTTCAACATCTACGCCGAAGCCGGAACCGGTTTCGCCGCACACATCAACGACAAAATTTCCACCCTTATCGACGGCCCCGCCCCGCCGACTAAAGCCGATCAATGATGGGACACCGGCTCGATAATGCCCAGTGTCCCCAAGCCGCTGACCATCAATTCGACCGCCAATGCCGTTAAGAGAATGCCAAAGACAATCTCCGAGACCACCAGAGTTGTCGGGCTCATGCGCTTTGAGAGCTTATCGGCATTCCGAAAGACCAGTAGATCAAGAACACCCACCGCGAGCACCAGACCGACCACTAGAGCAGCGCCCATAATTGATTCCACACGGCCGGAAGCCACGATCAAAACGGCAATGCCCACGGGATTGAGAAGGTAGGGAATGGCCAAAGGATAGATCGCCAATTGATGGTGATCGATGGGCGAATCGGATAGGGACTCATCCTCTTTGACCGGCCCTGCGGTCATTTTAAGGGCCAGCAACAGCAAAACGATGCCGCCCGCCACGCTAACCGCGCCGCCTGAGATATGAAGCAGGCGCATGAGAAGCGCACCGCAAGCAAAGAGAATGAGGGCCGTGATTACTGCCGTCACCACCATCTTGGTGCCCACTTGGCGCTGTTGGGCCGCATCCAGGTGCTTGGTCTTCTCCAAAAAAGGAACCAGGGCAATTTTGGGGCCAACCCCGATCAAGAGTAAGAGGGCCAAATTGACCGCCAGTTCGGCGTTTACTTCGGAAAAATCCATGATAGGCCCTTTTACCCCCTAATCCGCACGCGAGGGAACTATTCCAACGTCGGAGTAGCTCAAGAGAACGGTACCCGTTTTCGTCCCAAATTAACAGCCGCCTCGCGCCAAGACAGCTGGGACCGCAGCAAACCGGGCTGGATACCTGAGGAGTTGAAGATCCGGCGCTCACCCGGCATAGTCTGATAGAGGCCACACCAGCGGGCTCGCACAAGAATACTCTCAAGATATTAACATTGCAGCGGTTAGGGAAATTGCGACCCAATGGAACAGTCAAAAAATCCAGACAATCAGCCAGCCGACGCTAAAGCAGAAACCCCAGACGGCAACGGACCAGGACCAGAAGAGGCGGCGAAAAGCGAAAAATCCAAATCCGGCGATCTAACTGGATTGCGCAAGGTCACTCTGATCGCCTTGGCCTTGGCGGTGGTGATCTTTGCCTATTATGTCATCGCCGACCGCACCACGCCCTTTGCCGGCGATGCTCGGGTTCAGGCCTTTGTTCTGCGCGTTGCCCCAGAGCTCAACGGCCGGGTCGAGCGGGTTGGCGTTGCCGACAATCAACCAGTCGAGGAAGGCGCCGAGCTGCTGCGGTTGGATCAGGTCCCCTTCAAATTGGCCGTGGACCAGGCACAAGCCAACTTGGAGCAAGCGGGTCAGGGCGTGGGCGCGTCAACCGCCGAAGTGGAATTAGCGCAGGCCCGCCTAGACGAGGCCCGCGCATCGGCCGCCAACGTGCAGGTTCAGTCCGAGCGGGTGTTGGAACTAGTCCGGCGCGGCGTTTATGCCAAGGCACGCGAAGATGACGCCATTGCCGCCATTGATGCGGCCAAGGCCGTGGTGGAAAGCGCCGAAGCCGACCTGCGCCGCGCCAAAGAGGCCCTGGGCCCGCAAGGTCAGGACAACCCGCAGATCCAAGCAGCGCTATCCTCCCTCGAGCAGGCCCGGTACGATCTGGCCCGAACCACACTGGTCGCACCCTCGCGGGGCGTCGTAACAAATCTTCAGCTCACCGGCGGTCAAACCGTAGTGGCCGGTCAACAGGTCATGACGTTTATCTCCGCTGAGGATGTATGGTTGTTGGCGTCGTTTCGGGAAAACAGCCTGGGCGTTTTGGCGGAAGACCAACGGGCCGAAGTTGTCTTGGATACCTTGCCAGGTCAAATTTTCGAGGCCGAAGTGCGCAGCATCGGATGGGGCGTGGCCGACAGCGACGTGGACCCGGCAACGGGCTTGCCCAAGACCAGCACTGAGGACGGCTGGTTAACCGACCCCTTGCGTTTTCCGGTACAACTCACCTTTGATAAGGACCGCCTGCCTAAGGGCGCACGCTACGGATCCCGCGCCGCGGTCATCGTCTATGCAAGCGACAACACGATTATGGACGCCATCGCCTGGCTGCGCATTCGCATCATTGCCATTTTGACCTATGTCTCGTGACCCCGTGTCCGGTCATGGAGCCACGAACCCGCGTCAATGGGCTTTACGCCATTGGGGGTTGCGTCTGGCTTTTGCGGTCACTTTGGGCTTGACGTTCGAGACCCTTCGGGGGGCCTCCCTGCCCTTCCTGGCCCCCGTGCTTGCCCTACAGCTCTTAGCCGTGCTGCAGCGACCGCCACCGGCAAAGCTAGTCGTAATGTTGGTGGCCGTCTCGGCCGCCACTTCGGGAGTGGCCTACTTCGTCTCGATCATGACCGTGGAACACGCCGAACTTTACGCCATCGGTGTGGGTCTGCTGTACCTTTGGGGCTTTGTCCTGGCCCTCACGCCCAAAACCGCATCCATCGGTGTTCTGACCATCACCATGACGGTCGTGATCACCGGGTTGGCGAGCAGTTCCACCGGCGTGGCCCTGAGCATTTTAGTCTCTCTCGTGATTTCGGTGGCCGCCTCATTTGTCTTGGTTTACGTGGCCCATGTGATTTTCCCGGGGCCGCAAAACGACACAAACCCCGAAGCCGACCAGAACGAAGAGGTAAGAAAAGAACCGCTGGCCATCGGCCTGCGTGCTTTGGCGGCCACGATTGTTCTGCTGCCGGCTCATCTCTATTTGAACGCGGACGGAGTGGCCTCCATGGTCGTCCTCCTGACCATGGCCACCATGCTGCGACAGCCCGGCCTCGCAGAGTCAAACCGCTATTGGATCGCCTTTGTTGCGGGAAATGCCATGGGTGGCATTTTGGCCGCGGTGGCCTACCTTTTCACGACCCTGCAGCCCCACCTTCCTGTTTTGGTATCGGTTATCGCTTGCGGAACGCTTTTCCTGTCCTACCTGGCCACCCGGAGCCGGCGGTGGGCGGCTGTGATCCTGCCAGGATATGTGGCCTTTAGCGTTCTATTCGGACTGGTTCTTTCCCCCCTGCCCCTCGCCGATGGTGTGGACGCGGTGAACCGGGTGCTCCTGATCATCGGCGCGGCCGTCTATGCCATGGCCTTTGTGAGCCTTTTGATCCCCTTCTTGCTCCGCTTAAAAAAGACGGTACGCCCCACAGCGGCTTAATTTAATCCGCTTTATTGACCTCAGCCTGTTCGCTTTTTTCTGCCGACGATGTGACCCAGACCTCGCACATCTTATAGAAAACCGCGAGAATCACGGGGCCGATAAAGAGCCCCAAAAGACCCGAGGATACGGTGCCGCCGATAACGCCGATTAGGATGACCACCATCGGCGTCTCCAGACCGCGCGCCATAAGGACGGGTTTCAATATATTGTCGCTGAACATTACTGGCAGCATGTAAACAGTAAAGAGGGTGGCCGCTAGGGTGGTCTCGGCGGACCACACGTAGATAATCGCCGGGATGATCACCAAGGGCGGTACCTGAACCATACAGGCCACAATGGTCACGACGGCAAAAAGGCCGGCAAAAGGAAATCCGATGGCAAAAAATCCAATGGCGGCCAAGCCCCCTTGGATAATCGCGACCCCTAGTATGCCGCGGGTTACATTTCGAATCGTGGCGCTGCACATGGCCACGAAGTCCCGGCCGGTCGTCCCAGCAAGACGGGCGGCCAGCAAATCAGTCCCTTTGGCCAGTGGATCGGCATAGGCCAGCATAACGGCAGCAAAGATGACCGATAACGCAAATTGGAGGAGACCGCCCACCATGCCACCGCCCACGGCCAGAAGGAAGTTGGCAAAATCCTTGATCTGCGGGGCGAAGTGCGCCGCCGTCTGGGCCAGGTCCAAGCTTGCCTTTTCCCACAGGGCAAATAGACGTTCCCCAACCAGCGGCCATTCCTTTATGGCCTCGTTGGGCGGCGGGATTTCGACGGCATCGTTTTTCAAATTGCTAGCTAAGGGACCGACACTTTCTATGACCGATTCAACGGCCAGGTAGGCGGGGCCCAAAAGGATGAACAGCCCGATGAGGGCGATGACCGTGCCGGCCAAACCATCCTTGCCACCCATCCAACCCTTCAGTTTCAAGAAAACGGGATAGAGACCCACGGCCATGATGACCGCCCAGATCAAGATGGTGACGAAGGGCGAAATGATCTTGAGGGAGAGGTAGAAAAAGAGGGTGATCAAGGCCAGTAGGATGTAGACATCCACTGAACTGGACATCACCCGTTTTTTAAGCTGCGAATCGTCCGACATGCCCATTTCCCCCACATAATGGAACCCATAAGAAAAAAGGGTAGGCCAGCGATCAGGGCGAGGCAAGGATGCAGGAAAAAATGCCCGATAAAACCTCTCTTGGTCTTGATCTTCGACCTAGTTCTCGCTGCACCGCGCACCGCTTACAGGGAATTCTCCCTTGCGCCCTTTGAAAGAACATGCATTTTTCACAGCGACTTAGACGGTTTTGGAGGATTGTAGATGGCAGCTGTCAAGCCTCCCTTCGGCGCCTTTTTGTTGGACTTGGACGGGACAGTATACCGAGGTAGCGACCCCATTACGGGCGCCAGTGCCTTTGTCAACCGCTTGAAAGAGGCGGCGGTTCCCCACCTCTTTGTTACAAATCGGGCCAACCGAACGGTCGACGAAGTCAGCGCTCAGTTGAATGATCTAGGCGTGGCCGCCGAGAATCACGAGGTCCTGACTTCCGCTCAGGCCACCGCCCGTTATTTGGGGCAAGGCAGCTGTTATGTGATCGGCGAGGCCGGACTCTTGGGGCCCCTTGAGGAAGAGGGTCTTACCCTGCTCCCAGACGGCAGTACCCACTGCCCCGATAATGTCGTGGTCGGCTATGACCGGGGCATCACCTATCAAAAGCTGGAAACGGCCATGCGGGCCATATTGGCCGGCGCCCGCTTCATTGCCACCAATCCCGATCCGATCATCACCACAGAACAGGGCGTGTCACCGGAAAACGGCGCCATTGTCGCAGCCTTGGAGGCAGCCACGGGCCAACGCGCCGAGGTGATTGGCAAGCCCGAGCGCATTATTGTGGACCAGGCCGTTGCCCAAATTGCGATCCCTGAGGCGGACATCGTGATGCTGGGGGACAACTTGGAAACGGATGTAGCGGCCGCCCAAGCCGCCGGGACCAAATCCATCCTGATTCTAACCGGCGTTTCCACGCGCGAGGATCTGGCCACCAGCACCCACAGACCCGATTGGGTCGTGGAGGATTTTGACGAATTGACGGAACTGGTTTTTGGCGAGTGGGGAGCCTAGTTCGGCGCCAGTCCCAAATGGGCGCGAAAACGATTTTTCAAATAGACCCCATCGCGGGCCGGCATGGCCCGGGGCGGCAGGTCCGAGGTGATGGCGATCCGTGCGAACCAAGGGCCTGATCCGGCGGCCAAAGCGCCCCGCCAAGCGGCGGCTTGGTCCAGATTTTCCAGAGTTTCAGCCTGGTGCCATCCGGCGCCGCGCGCGACCGTGACGAAGTCGCAGCCCATTCCGGTGGCGCTGGCTTGTTGCCCGGTTTCCCCATAAATCCCATTGTCCAAGACCACCAAGGCCAGGTTCGCCGGATCGGCCGCGGCAATGGTCGCCAAGGATCCCAAGCCCATTAACATCTCCCCATCGCCAGTCAAGACAAGTATCCGTCGTTCCGGCTGGGCCAAGGCAAGCCCCAACCCCACCATGGCCGTCCCACCCATGGCACCCCAAAGGTAAAAGTTGGCATCATGGTCTCCCGCCGCCATGAGGTCATACGTCGGCGAGCCCAAGCCGCTCACCACCAGCATGTCCTGCCGGTCCACCAAAAGGGTGGACACGACCTCGCGGCGGTCAAGGCCCACACCACTTCCCACGGAATTGTCAGCCATAAGAGTTCACCACACCTTTCTGCCAATCAGGTCTTGCCCGATGAGGATCGCCGCGGCCTGATCCGCACAGAAGGTCATTTCAAGGGCCGCATCCACTGCGGGCGCAAGATCCTCCGGTCGCGCGGGCCGATAAACGTGAAGGCCCATCATCTCAAGTGCCGGCCGCACCGCCCGGCTCATAGGAACCTGCCAAGGATTAAACTCCCCCCATTCCCCCCGCATGGTCACGATGGTGAGAAAGGGAAAGCGGCAATTGGCCACCAGCGAGAGCATATTGATACAATTGCCGACCCCGCTGCTTTGCATCAAAAGCACCGCCTTTTGACCGCCGAGCCAGGCGCCACAGGCCAGGCCGATTCCCTCCTGCTCGGTCGTCAAAACCGTTGCCGTCATCTGTGGATCGGCTTGCGCCAGGGAAATGACATCGCTTAGACCCGCGTCCGGCACAAAGCCCACTTGGCTTATGCCGCCCTTTTGCAACGCTTTAAAAATTTCTTCTGACCAGCCCACTTTAGCCTCTTTTCGCCCAACACAGGAAAAGCACTTATCCGAAAAGGGTGAAAACAAAAGGATACTGAATTCCCAATCACTGCAAATTGACCTCGATTAGCTCGCGCCGGGTCAAGGTAAAGTCGGCACCACTGTGGATCGGCTCATCGGCCGTTAGGGCAACGTCTTTTACCGGCGGAAGATCCAGAGCCAAGCGCTCCAATTGACCGGCTTCGATCCGCACCCGGTAACGGCCCAAGGGAACCCGCTCGAAAAGATAAAAACCATCAAACTCGCTCTGAACGGATTGCATAACCGAGCCGTCCGGCGCGACAAGCTCGACGGTCACGTCAGAAACCTCCCAAAGGGCATCGCTATCGGCCTTGCGGCGCCAAATCGTGCCATCCACTTCCCCCGTTTTCAGCAAGGGGAAATCCAATTGTGCCACTCGGCCGGGGCGGAAGAGGAGGCTCGCCCCATCATGGCCAGGCACCAGATAGGGGTCCTCTACCGAGCCCGGGTCTAGCTGCAAATTGACCCGCTGATAGCTCGGCAAATTATTGGCGATAAACTGCCCTTCCTCATCCGTCATCTCATCCAGGGGACGCTCGTCAAGCAACACCGTGGCGCCGGGCATGGGAAAATCCTCGCCGTCGTAGATGCCGTTGGCATTCTCATCGACGAACACCCGGGCGGCGAGAGCCCCTTGCTCGGCCATAGGACGAGGCGAGGCATACCAGGATCCGTCGAAAGGATCTCGCCCAAAGGCCAAATTAAGCGAAACACCCACCGTGAAGTCCCCGTCACTATTGACTTCCAGCAACGACCCCAAGGCAAAGGTGTCGAAGATCCGGTTGAGCCCAGCTGAAAAGGTGCTTTGGTGGTTCTGCAGTTCATGAGAAGCAACAAAACGCGCATTCAAATCCGCGTCGATATCCCAATCGGTAGTCAAGGAAAGGGATCTCACCTCCGTATCCGGCTGGATCCCATAGTTCACATCACCACGCAGGACAATGGGATAAAAAAAGTAATTCATCAGAAAAGTGCCACTCGCCAGACTATCGTCATCTCGGTCTTCTGCGCCGTGGCGATAGATCCACTCCAGATCATTGGAAAAGGTGAAGCTTTGATAGGCGGTCGAAAGTCGGTTCGTTAAAGTGAGTTCCCCCTCACCCGACTCTAAGCGCTCATACTCGCCGCTGAACGAGACCGGTAGATAACTCTGGTCCGACAAAGGAATAACACTATCGATCCGCCCAAAAGTGCGGCTGGACAAAAAATCACCATTGACCGCCTCCACCTGCTCACTTTCAAAGTCAAAGAACTGGCCGTGGCGGAAAAAGTAGTTTACCGGGCCAACGAAGCCCTGCAGCGAGCCTTCTGCTGCAAAGCCGCCACTGTCTTGAACGGAGAGATTGAAATTGGTGGCCATAGAACTGAAACCACCGCGCAGGCCAAGGCTACCATAGTTCTGCCGGCCCTCGTCAAAAGGCAGGGAAAACAATCCAGCGGCCAGGGACCAGCCGTCCGCCACCCCCACTTCAGCCTGCCCTGCAAAACGCAGCTCGCCTTGACGTTCATCGACCACTGCATCGTCTGAGTCTTGCAGCAAGTTTTGACCCTGCTGATTGACCGCGACCCGAAAATAGTGGTCGCCCGGCTTGATCGCTTCCGGCCCCACGTAAACCTCTTTTAACTCCTCGCGGGTCTGTCCCTGGGGCCCATAAAACAGCAACAAAAAGTCATTACGCCCAAATAGCACCGGAACATTTTCAAAGACGTAGCGCCCGTCACTGCGCGAGGTTTGGAAATCCAAGAGAACGCCGTTGCGATAGAGTTCCACTTCCCATCCCAGCAGCAAGTCGCCACGCAAGGTGATCTGGTCGAACTCTTCGGGCTGATCCAAAGGAAAGCTGGACACAAAGACCCCTCGCCCCGTCTCGTTAGCCGCCACCAGCGCGGACTGAGGCGTGGCCACATCGCCTATGACGAATTCGCGCGCACCGAGGGGACCGAGCAGATTTCCCTCCGGGTCTTTTCGTGTCAGCCGCAGGCGCGCATTTTGCAGAGGATCATCGCTATCGCCGGCCAGGAACAATTCGCCCGCCATCTTTAGGAAGTCGCCCGTGATCAGCATGTTGTAGGCACCGCTCAGGCGTGGCCGATCATCCCCGGGGCCACGCGCCGCGCGGAAATCGAAAAAACTGTCAATGACCGGCCAGTCGATCATTTTGTAGGGCTGCTCGTGGCGCGGCAACACGTGGTCCGGATCGCTAGGCCGGCGTAGACGGGACCGCAACTTTTCTCGGATCAGGCGCTGCTCGACCGGCAAGGGCTCGAGGCTTTGGATCACCAAGAGCGCATTTGGCAGGTCCGGTTCCAAAGTGATGGGAAACCAATCAGCCAGCACCGAGGTGTCCACACAGATGTCAAAGAAATGTAGCTGGATCTTTTCCAAATCCAGGGTCCGCGTGTCGTCGCCGATTGTGACGTGGCCCTTTTTTAGGTCCAATTCAAAGACCCGATCTTCCCGCAAAAACCAACCCTCAGCCCGACCTTCTTCGGGATAAACATCAATGGGAAAGTCCAGCTCTTGGACAATGTCGGTGAGATAAACGCAGATCCCGGTTTCGATTTGATAGGCGATAAGACCCTCGGCCAAGGTCAGGCGGTTCAAGCGCAACTCCAGGATTAGCAGATCATCGTCCGAGGGTTCGATGGCATTCAGCTCGACACTTTCCGGATCCAAAATTTTTTCGAAGGTCGCTTCTTTACCCAACGCCAGGTAGGGAATGAGGCCGACCAATAATAGCTGTAAAAAAGGAAGGCCAAAAAGAATGAGCTTCAGGCACAATGCAAAAGTGCCCTGGGACGGCGGGGCGGTTCTATTCGCCCGCCGCCACCAAGTCACTATAGGAAGCACCAGATCACCCTCTAGAGGACGCTGAGGCGTCCATCCGTGCTACATCTGAAACCGGTTTTGCGCCGAAACGCGGTCGCTTTGGCCGCTGACTTCAGAAAAAGCCACATCAACCTCCTGCCCGCTGATCCGGGCAAAGGCCGCATCATCCAAGGGGATCTCCAAGACTCGGCGAGCGTTGGGCGCATAGACAGCAATGCCGCGAATCTGTGCCAGGACCGTTGCGTCGGATGCGTCCGACGACGCCGCAGTGATGGTGATGTCGCCATAAACCGACCGCGCGCCGCTGCGTTCCAAGGTCACGGCCAAAACCGGTCGCTCGGAGCCGCTGGTCGCCATCCCAAGGCGTGCATCCGTCACAGCCACATCGGCCTGCAGGTCTCCGTGTCGCACAATCACCGGGATGGTGATGCCGTAAATGGGGATCAATCGAATGCTGATGCCGTCATTGTCTTCTTCCTCTTGCGCCAGGGTCGTGCCCGCCTGCTCGTCGGGTACGGCCCTGAACATCAGGTGAGAGCGGTACTCTCCTTCCGCCAGATCGCGGGGTTTGCGCAGCAGCAAGCGGATTGTTTGCGGCGTGCCGGGCTGCAAAGTGATCCGCCGAGGCGCATAGCGAACCAACTCTTCGGCGAGGAGTTCATCGGACCTGGCCTGTTGGATCTCCTCGAAGCTGCCATCTTCGCGCATCCGCCGATTTTCAACGGTGATCCGGTACGTCGCCGTTTCGTCACTGCGATTGACCAAGGTAAGCTCAGCCGAACGATCCCGTCCCTCCATGACCACGCGAACCGGCGACACCAAAAGATCGCCAGGCCCCGCCATGCCGCCGGTGGGCAATCCTACCATCAATGCAAAAAGCAAAGCGAAAGACGAAAGAGAGAGAATCGGGCGGCGCCATATGTCCCGTCCCGGCTTCAGGTACCAAGGAGCTCGAGGCTGCATTATCATACTCCGAATAATTCGTGCCAAATTTTTCGATAATTTTAGGGATTGGAGCCAAAGAAAGGGCCGGACAAGAAAGGTGCGAATCACTCGATTGCACGCAATCGCCTGTCCGGCCCCGTCTTCAACACCCGGTTCCGAGGACAGATGGAGCCGGGTGTCAAATCCGATCAGTTATAATCAACCGTCATCACAAACGTGCCGGTGTAGTTACCCGGTGCCTGGTTGATACCTACATTCAAGGTGCCACCAACCGTGAAGGTCTCGGCACCACCCGTGAGGGTGCCAGTCGCACCGATGCTGGAGGTGAAGCCATTTACTTGCATCGTGTTAGCGCCACTCGTGATGTCCGCAGCCGCTGGCAGGGTGATGGCATAGGTGGCACCATCCGTACCGGCCACATCGAATGACGCGGCACTTGCCGTTCCCGTGCAGGTCAGGGCCGCGCCGCAGGTCCGCGCGCCAGCCGTGTCAATCACAACGGTGTCGGCCGTCGTGGCGCTGGGCAGAATGCTTGCAAAGCCAAGGTTCTGTGCAGCCGTGATCGAAATGGCTTCCAAAATTTCTGCCGTCGCATCGAAATTAGCCGTCGCCGCCATCACGCTTGCATGCCCGCTCGCCACAAGCGCAGCTGCAGCCACGCCGCCGACGACGATCTGCTTCATACCTGAAATCATAATGTGCTTCCTTTCGCTTACTACCTGTAGCGCCGGATGGCGCGAATCTCTTCCAACCACCGAAAAGTATTGGTGATAGTATTAATCTACAAATCAGAGATTAAGGAGCAGTAAAAATCTCTTTTATATTTTTCGACTAATAATTATTATTTACTTTATACATAATTCATTTAGGTCATTAAATTAATTACAATGAATAGTTTTATAATTTAGTTGCATAAATTATCCGATGATGTTGACTTAATGTATTAAGCAGTCGAAGGTGTGATGGTCCATCAAACCCACCGAGCACTTGGACGACTCCTTGGGCGATGGTAGGGCCTGATGTTAATAAGGTCCCCTGTAGTTTCGCGCCGAGAGAAAATTTCTCCCATGACACAAACTCCTACGGCACAAACAATTAATCAGACAGCTGAGAAGCCAACCGTCCCGACATCATCTCTTTGGCTGGCGGGGCGACCGATCCTTAAAGCTCTGCTGGGCGCGGCTTGTATCATCGGGATAACGGCCATCCTGGATTACTATCAGTGCCGTGTGTTTCAGTCCATGGTACTAATACAAAGATTAGAAACCTCAAGCATTATTGTTCGTGAAGGATTGAACGAACAGTGGGCCGCCCTTCGTAGTCTATCGGCATTTGTTGCGGCGGACCCCTCAGTTGACCGCGCCTCGGCTCAAGCTTACACGAAGACCCTCCATGAAATCTGGCCCAGCGTGGGGTCCCTGCAATTGATTCGAGAGGGTACGCTTTTCCTCAGCGACGGCCCAGCCAGCGATGGCACCGAAGCCTCTCCCGAGCTGAATTTGGATAAGTTCGCGTCAAAAGATATTGGTTTAGGATCCGAAGAAATCTCTGTATCCTTGCTGGGTCAAAAGCGAACGGATACATCCGTGGTGGTCGGCAATTTGCCCGTCATCCGTACCGACACCGAAGTCGGCGACAACCAAGATTTAGATTTGTGGGGACATGCGGTTGTCAGTTTTAGCTTGAATGACTTATTAAAAGATGCAGAACGGATTAGCGTAGAAGCTCCGGTGCTCTTGAACTGGCAGGTGATAAAGCCGAACGGACTCATCTCAAGCTCTTCGTTCGATGGCGCCCTCTCTGCTGACCAAGCGAGCAATTATATCGATCTGCCGTTGGGCAATTTTCTGCTCCGCCTTACCGCAACACCGGGTCAGGACTGGTCACCCAATTGGCCGGGCCGGGCCATATGGTGGCTTGGTGGGCTGGCCTTGGCGCCTGCGGTTGGCGCGCTCATTTTAATCCTCTTTTCCCAACCTCGCAGACTTAAACAAGCGGCCGAACAAGCTATTCGCGCACAAGAAGACGCCGAATTGCGGTTCCGTGCCATTTGCGACAATTCACCTACCGAGGTTTATCTAAAGGACACCCAGAGTCGACTGGTGTTGGCAAACCGCCAAATGATGACGGACTATGGCCAACACGGAGATGAGTTGATTGGGAAAACCCCGCTGGATCTTTTCCCGCCCGAAAGCGCCCATGAGCACCTTGCACACGATCACGCCGTTATGCTCTCGGGCGAAGCGATCGCAAACGAATACCAAACTCCCTTTCCCGGTGGTATGCGAACCCAGCTTTCACTGCGCTTTCCAATCCGTAATCAAAAAGGCGAGATCACCACGATCGGTGCCATTGACACCGACATAACCGATCGCAAGGCAACTGAAGAAGCTCTGATATTCGCCAAAACGGAAGCCGAAAGGGCGGCTTTGGCAAAATCGCGTTTCGTCGCATCGGCCAGCCACGACCTGCGCCAACCATTGGCGGCGCTAAAGCTCATGATTTATGACCTGGCCCAGGTTCAAAAGGCCTCCGACCAAGAATCGATTCTCCACACCATGAATGCCTCGGCCAATGCCATGACCGATCTGATCGAAAACTTCCTCGATCTAACCAAGCTTGAAATTGGTGGTGTCACTCGCGAGCTTCAGGATTTTAAGATCGGCGACTTGCTGGGGCGGGTGGCAGTCGAGTTCGAACCCTTGGCCAAACAAAAAGGCCTCGATCTTCGAGTCCTTCCCTGCGGACAAACCATACAATCCGACTTTGATCTCCTGGGCCGTATCATTAAGAACTTCGTTGCAAACGCCATTCGTTATACACACAAAGGTCGGATACTGCTTGGCTGCCGGCGCCAGGGTTTGGACTTGGAAATTCAGGTGTGGGACACCGGCTTGGGAATTGAGCCAGAAGAACAAGACAAGATATTCGATGAATTTTATCAGATCTCGAATAAAAATCCTGACCAAAGCGGCACGCTTGGCCTAGGTCTCTCCATCGCCAATCATTGCGCCAAGCTGCTCGATAGCCGCATCGTATTACGTTCATCACCCGGTCAGGGCTCGGTTTTTTGCGTTCGCGTGCCCTTGGGCGACCCAGAAGCCAATCAGCCCGACCCTATCGAACTCGCCCTCGCCGCGGGTCAGCAAAGCTTTGATGGCGTTCGCATGTTGTTAATTGATGATGACGAACACATCCGCATCTCTCTGGCGCGGTTGCTCGAGCGATGGGGCGCAAGTGTGACGGCCGTGGGAGAATTTGGTCAGGCCGTGCTTTCCCTTGGCCGGGAGCTGGAGTTGCCGGACGTTATCATCGCAGACTATAACCTATCTGAAAACCATACGGGCAAAGACTTCATCAGCACCGCGCGAGCACAATTTGACCCGCACGTCCCGGCAATTTTGGTTACTGGTGACATGGATGTGCTGAGGTCAGCCGATCCCACAAGAGATGGCTTTCCTACATTACCTAAACCGGTGGAGCCGGCCAAGTTGCGGGCGCTCCTGCATCACCTTCTACGCTCGAAGCGGATCACGACCGACGCACATGGTTAGAGGTCACAGGCGATAGCTAGGCCGTCCGGCTAACGCTAACGGCTTCAGATTTTGCGCCCTTGGCGAAACCACGATTTTAAAAGGCTATTCAAGCGCCCCTCAGGTGTTGCCTGCCGAGCGACAACCTTAGACACACGCTGGAAGCAAAACGGACCCTGATTTAACGATACCGCTAAAACAGGACCCGTTCCAGGTGTCACGCTAATGCGGCTCCCACATTGCCACCGGTCGACTTCTGATCGAGACGACGCGCTGCATAGAGAGCAGCCTGGGTGCGGCTCTGCAATCGCAAGCGGCGCACCAGCCCATGGATATGAACCCGGACCGTATTGATCGAAATGCCGAGTTTTTCGGCAATTTGGGCATTGGAAAGGCCTGACCCCATCAGATCCAGGATCTGTTCTTGCCGGGCGGTCAGATCTGGGCAACCGATGTCTAGGCCGTCAGCGCCTTCCGGCTCGACCGAAATTTCCGCCTTTTGGGTCTGATATCGCTCGATGATTCGTCGTGGCAATGCCAGATCGCCCGCTAGGACCCGTTTGATCGCGGTCAGAATTTCGTCCCCGCTCGACGTCTTGGGCACGTAGCCGGCAGCGCCCAAACCGACAGCCTTCAAAACCATGGCCCGATCTTCGTTCACCGAGACCACAACCACCGGAATTTCCGGTGCCGTGCGGCGCAAAGTTTCCAACCCTTCCATACCGTCCATCCCCGGCATGACCAAGTCGAGTAAGATAAGGTCTAGGTCAGGATTGGCATGGACCAGTTTTAAAGTCTCATCAAAATCCCCGGCCTCCAGGACCTGAGGTTCCCGATCCAAAGCTCGCAATAAGTTCGCAAGCGCGGAACGCGCGATCCAATGATCGTCCGCCGCCAAGATTTTTATCGAATTCGTCGCCATAAATTATTTTCTCAACCCCCAGCCATTTGTTTTTTGTTTGCCGACGCAGAATCCCTGCATTACCGAACCAAGTACCCCAATTGGGCGATGCATGCCGCACCATTCCCAAACAAATCAACAAAGAAGTTCAAACTAAGTTTAACATTAGCCTTTCTAAATGAAAAATCTAAGTGAAAAAATTGGCCTGAATGGCAGATTCCCCGATCACATCACCAACTCTTGATCCACGGTAAAGATCAAATCCTCATATCAGCCATCCCGTATATTCCATTTATCGGTTTAATCGATATTTTTTCCCCACCACATCTATATCATAAATAGCGAACTCGAACAGGAATTCTGACTCGATAGATATCGGCTGCCTGACCGCCACCGACTTCAACGGTTGCCCCAATTAAAAGCCTGGCCCGACCATTCTTTCCAATGAAACCTGTTGTGGACGGAAACGACCGAAATTCTGTCACAAGGGCTCGATTGCGCGAATTACGGCGCCCCCGCATGGTTAAGGTCGCCGGCAAGAAAATGACAAACCCTTCTCCCGGCTCACCGCGAATATCTAACCTGGCTCTTTGGTGGCGGCCACCCAGGTCCACCAAACTCCCGGTCACCAATTTGGTTCCCGTTTCGCTATCCACGGTGACATAGCCACCGGGACCCAGACTGGCGAGTTTTCCAAAGCTCAAATCCCAGCGGGTAGCTGCGGTCAAATTAGCCAGAACCCGGCCACTTTTCTTTCGACGGGACGTCGCGATAGCTGGTGATGCAGATAGGAAACCACCCGATACCGCCCAAGCCACCGCGCCCAAACTGATGTTTTTTATCAGTCCTCTACGGGAGGTTGACGTGTCACCCAATGGCGATGGACGCTGCTCTTCGTGTTCCTCCTCCATATGTCTGAAGGTCTGAGAACACCCATCCGCAAAATCTGAGTCAGCGGCTGTCACTGATTTTCCCATCGTCGTAGGATTGCAACTAGACGGAACCCATAAGCTCCAAATAAGGAATTAGGCCGTCGCAAAAACTTTGGCCGCCTTTTAAGGCGTTAACCTTAAAGGAGCCTAAAATTTTTCTCATTTTTTTGAAAATGTCCCTATAATGCTTATGATGGTAGATAGAATTACCAAGGCAATGATAGAAAAAGACCGGCTTAAGCGACTCGTTTGGGCGCCCTTCAAAACAATGGGTTGCTTAATGGCATGGCTTCTTGGTCCGGTTGTCATCATACTGGCAACATCGCTGGCCACCCCATCGGCCATGGCTGCGGGTACCACCTTTACGGCATCAGCCCAGATCCAGCCCATTTCTTCAATCGAAGGCCGTCTTGTGGAGCGTCATACCTCACCTAACCTAAACAGCAATGCTTTTTTTGACTGGCAACATGCCCCTTTTTTACCCGATCAGATTCAGAAAAAGTCGTTATCCAGCTGCAGCTGGAACAACGCTTGCCTTGGGCTCGACGCCAATCTTGCATTGCGGATCTTTGGATCTCCCTTTCGGGCCTTTTCCCTTTCGGTCTCCGGAGACTATCAAGTTCGTTTCAAACTGGACCAAAGAGGCCACGCCGATGTTATTATTCCGGCGACGATTTGGCGGAGCCTTTCCGCCATGAAAGGGAAACCGCAGACGCAGGCAATGATCCTGGTCCATTACGAGTAGCCTAAAGGATGGAAAATCCATCGTCCAAAGGTAAAATGGCGTTGGGCAAATCATCGAACGATGAACTAGAAGACCGTGAATCAGGTGTGGCAATTGAAACCGGCGCAGAGGGTGCCCTACTCTCTGCCGTTTCGGAGCCCGCTTGTAGTAATCCCTCGGACCGAAGATCGGCCAATGCCGTTTTGCTGTGGTCCAACGACAATAGGTCTTTCCCAAAGAGTATATAGGCAGCACCGCTATCAACTTGACCGTCCTCGTCTGCAAATGGCGCACCAATTATTAAGTCTCCCAAGCCGTCACCGTCTAAATCGTCGGCGGCGGCAAGTGAGCTTCCGGCACGATCACCTGCTTGCGCGCCAGCAATCACAACACCTTGATCCGCAGCAAGGCGGTTTAGGTCCAGAGAGTCTTGCCCAAGGTCCGGTCCACCGAAAATCACATACCCGGCACCCGCTTGCGGGCGGCCCAGCGGATCGGCAAAAGCAGCACCAATCAGGAGGTCCGCAAAGCCATCCCCGTTTATGTCCCCCGCATCGGATAAGGTCGTTCCCAATCCGTCGCCAGGGTTAACACCGCTGATCTTAAGGTGATCTGTTTCCACCTGCGATAAGTTGACTTCGGACTCAAGGTCCTTGGTCGAACCAAAGATCACAGTGATTTCACCGGCGGCGGACACACCTTGCGGATCAGAAAACGGGGTCCCAATAATCAATTCCGCAAAGCCATCTCCATTTAAATCCGGCCCCAACTCAATTGCCGTCCCGGCTCGGTCACCGGACGTCGCCCCTAAGATTTGTGTGATGTCATCCGCTAATTGCAAATCAAAAACGTTATCGGAAAAGGTACGCTGACCATAAACGAGATACAGCTCGCCCTGATCTTGCCCTTGGGACCCGGCCGCCAAGGG